>CALDPL010000475.1 GCA_937911965.1 uncultured Allomuricauda sp.
GGAACCCAACGAAAAACCGACGTTACAGGATCCGTGTCTGCGATTTCTACCCGAGAATTTGCAGAGCAACCGATTACAAGAGTGGATCAAGTGTTACAGGGTCGCGCCTCAGGCGTTCAGGCGACCCAAGCCGGAGGTGCGCCGGGAGGAGATGTCCGAGTTAGAATCAGGGGTGCCAATTCTGTGCTGGGAAATAATGATCCTCTATATGTAGTGGATGGGTTTGTGGGTGCGGATTTTAATACCGTCAATCCCAACGACATTGAATCCATCCAGGTGCTGAAGGATGCCTCGGCGGCCATCTACGGCTCCCGGGGTGCCAATGGGGTGGTCATCATCACCACTAAAAGCGGAAGGGACGGAAAAATTGCCGTTTCGGTGAATTCCTATTATGGGATGAAGCAGATCGCCAATACCATCGATGTTTTGGATCCGGCGGATTTTGTGGCCTGGCAATATGAGTACGCCATGCTCAGAAATTCAGAGGACCTGGACTCCTATGAAAACTTTTTTGGGGGATATGGGGACATTGATCAGTACAATGGCCTGATCGGCAACAATTGGCAAAAGCAAATCTACGGCCGAACCGGGGAAACCCATAGTCAGGACATTTCCGTACGGGGGGGCAGTGAAAAATTCAACTACAATTTCAATTATGCCCGTTTTGATGAAAAGGCCATCCAGATCGGCTCTGAATTTTTAAGGAACAACCTTTCCCTGAAGCTGAACAATAAGGTGAACGACAAGATCGACCTTGCCTTTACCGTACGGTATTCCGACACGGAAATCCAAGGCGGTGGGGCCAACGAACAGAACGAGGCCTCCTCCGCGGATTCAAGGCTCAAACATTCCGTGGGTTACTCCCCAATTCCATTGGCGGGTATTTCCACCACGGATACGGATGAATATTCCTCCTCAAAACTGATCGATCCCTTTGTGGCCACCGCGGACAATGATAGGCTGCAACTCAGGCAGAACTACAACACCCTGGGAAGCTTTTCCTGGAAGATTTTCGACAATGTAAAATTGCGCGCCGACCTGGGACTGGACAATTACAGCTATCAGGATTACCGCTTTTACGGTCGACAGACCTATTACGTCAACAATACCCCGGCCCCGGAGAACCAGGCCCTGCCCGCGATCATCATGCGGGA
Organism: uncultured Allomuricauda sp.; assembly: GCA_937911965.1. Lineage (GTDB taxonomy): Bacteria > Bacteroidota > Bacteroidia > Flavobacteriales > Flavobacteriaceae > Flagellimonas. The sequence continues at coordinate 1,155 of CALDPL010000475.1, forward strand.
CAGGAGGGACCAAAGGTTCCGGACCGCCAATACCTTGGACATCGATTTGGGAAAATACCTCAATGACGACCATAGGTTAAAAGTATTGCTGGGGCAGGAATACATTCTATTCAAAAGGAACGAGGTGACCGAAGTGGTCCATGGACTTCCCCGGTTCTTTGATTTTGACCAGGCCCGGAAGCTGACCAGCCAGGGTACCCCATTTGCCGTGGACAACTTTTATAGTCCCGACAATAAATTGTTGTCTTTCTTCAGCAGGGTGAATTACGATCTTTTCGATCGGTATCTGTTTACGGCCACCTTTAGGGCGGATGCCTCCAGTAAGTTCTTGGGGGACAATCGTTGGGGTTATTTTCCATCAGCTGCCTTTGCCTGGAAGCTTTCCGAGGAAAGTTTCCTTAGAAGTGCAAATTGGTTGGATGCCCTCAAACTCAGGTTGAGCTACGGACAAGCGGGCAACGAAAACATCCCGGTAGGGCAGACCGCCCAGAATTTTGTATCGGATACCTCGGCCTGGATCAATGGGGTGAACAGTTTTTGGGCCGCCTCGACCATTATGGCCAATCCCGATCTAAAATGGGAAACCACGGTGACCCGGAACATCGGTTTGGATTTCAGCCTTCTGAGGAACCGAATCAGTGGTTCGGTTGAAGTGTACAAAAACAATACGGAAGACCTTTTGATCAGGTTCCCCGTACCCGGTACCGGATATGAGTACCAATATCGAAACATGGGAGAGAACCAGAACCAAGGTATCGAGGCCAGTTTGAACCTTGCCATCTTGGACAGGGAAAATTATGGACTTGACCTTTCCCTGAATTTCAGCAAAAACAACAATGAGGTAACCTCACTGGGTGTGATGGAAAATTTCACCGAGCGCACCAACTGGGCTTCCTCTGAAATTCACAACGAATATCAGGTCATGGTGGGAGAGCCCCTGGGCGTGATGCAGGGCTATCGTCATGACGGTAGGTACGAAGTGTCGGATTTTGATTTCGTGGATGGTGCCTATGTCCTTAGGGACGGGGTGGCCGATGCCGCTGCGGTTTTGGGCAATGTCCCAAGGCCAGGGAGCATGAAGTTCAAAGATCTTGATGGGGACGGCTTGGTAACCGATGCGGACATGGATATCATCGGAAGGGCCCTTCCCAAACATACCGGTGGATTTGTGCTCAGCGGCCATGCCTATGGCTTTGACCTTTCCGCGGCCTTCAATTATAGCTACGGGAACGATGTGTACAACGCAAACAAAATCGAGTTCACAACGGCAAACCGCAATAGCCAATACCGTAACCTGAGCAGCATCATGGAAGCGGGGAACCGATGGGCCAATATCGATCCTGCCAGTGGGGCCTTGGTCACCGACCCTGCCCAGCTGGAGGCCATGAACGCCAATACGACCATGTGGTCCCCATTTATGAACAATTATGTGTTCAGTGATTGGGCCGTTGAGGATGGTTCCTTTCTCAGGTTGAACACCCTGACCTTGGGCTATTCCCTCCCGGACGATGTGGTCCAAAAGATTGGGTTCACCAGGTTGAGGATCTATACCACCGGATACAATGTGGCCCTTTGGACCAAGTATTCAGGTTTGGATCCGGAGGTCTCCACCAGAAGGAGGACCCCCCTGACCCCTGGAGTGGATTACTCCCCTTACCCTAGAAGCCGTCAATTTGTTCTTGGCGTGAACCTTAACTTTTAATCAAAAAACTCAAAAAAATGAAAAGTATATTCTATTTGTTGGGTGTTGCGGTGATGGGAATCCTGGTTTCTTGCGAAGTCGATGCGCCGGCCCAATCCACCCTTGATGAATCCGTTATATTTTCCACCCCGGGCCTGACACAGGGAGCCGTGGATGGAATCAAGATACCTTTTGGCCAGACCAACTCCTACAGGGGCCGTTTTACGCCCTGGTATGGGATGAACACCGATGTGGAATGGCACAACAACGGCCATAACTATGCCACCAGTGATCAATACGACCTGGTCAACTACGATGCCAAACCGGGCAACTCCCAGATGAACACGGAGAACAACGCCTGGGCCCAAATGTATTCCAGCATCGAACGTGCCAATATCGTCATCAGGGGAATTCGTCAATACGGAAATCCCATGCCCGGAACGGAGATGGGCCAGCTCTTGGGCGAGGCCTTGACCTTAAGGGCCATTGTCTATGCCGATTTGACCAAGGCCTGGGGGGATGTGCCTGCCCGTTTTGAGCCCATCAATGCCGAGACCCTCTATATCCCCAAATCGAGCAGGGATGTAATATACAAACAGCTATTGGCCGACCTGGAGGAAGCCTCTGAATTGGTGGCTTGGCCCAATGAAACTCCTATGACCACCTCCGTGGAAAATATCAACAAAGCCTTTGTGAAGGCGTTAAGGGCGCGTATAGCCTTGATCGCCGGAGGATATCAACAATATCTCGACGGCATCCGCCTGAGCAATGATCC
>CALDPL010000476.1 GCA_937911965.1 uncultured Allomuricauda sp.
TTCCCCGCCTATGCGCGATCCGGTTCGAATTTCCCCATCCACCGCGAGCCGTTACATCGAGATTACATTTAACGATACGCTTCGGGCCAATACCACTTACAGCCTGAATTTCGGACAAAGCATTCAGGACAACAACGAGGGAAATCCAAACCCCTTTCTCAGCTATGTGTTCTCCACCGGGGACTATCTGGATTCCCTTACCCTCTCCGGGGCCGTAAAGGATGCCTTCAACCGCAGGGCCGATCCCTTCATCTCGGTCATGCTCTATGAGATGGACAGTACCTATACCGATTCCACCATATACAACAGTCCTCCCCTCTATATCACCAATACAGGGGACAGCCTCCCGCTTTTTGAGCTCAAGTACCTCAAGGCCGGAAAATATTCCTTGATCGGCCTAAAGGATGCGAACCGAAACAATATGTTCGACCAAAGGTTGGACAAGATCGGCTTTGTCCGGGACACCATCAGCCTGCCCACGGACTCCACCTATCTGTTGAACCTCTTTATGGAACTTCCCGACTATTCCGCCTCGGTTCCCACCTATTTGGCCAAGAACAAGATCCTGTTCGGATATTCGGGGGACTATAGGGACATGAAGATCGAACCGCTGATCCCCTTGCCGGACTCGGTAAGGACCATCATCCGAAAGGAGCGGGACAAGGACACCCTTAACTTTTGGCTGACCCCCACCGATCTGGATTCCATAGTGTTCACCGTGACCAACGACAGGATTATGGTCAGCGACACCTTTACGGTCAAGACCCGTAAACTGGCCATGGACACCCTAAGGCTCAGCAACAGCGCCAGCAGCAGGTTCAAGTTTGGGGATCGCTTCAGCGTCCTGGCCAACACCCCGATCGTGGAAATCGATTCCAGCAAGATCGGATTGACGGTCAATGACTCCCTGGTGGCCCCCTTCAGGGTCCGGCTGGACAGTACGGAGAATAAATTGGACTTTGATTTTGAGGTGGAACCCAATCAAAGTTATAAATTCAGTCTGCTTCCGGCGGCCGTCACGGATTTCTTTGGAAGTCAAAACGATTCCATCGTCTATACCTTTTCCACGGGAAGCCTTGCCGACTTTGGGGATCTGAGGATCGAACTCGGGGGCAGTGTGGCCTATCCCTTGGTGGTACAATTGACCAATGAGAAGGGGGAACTGGTCCGGGAAATCGTTGCCCCTGAACCACGGCCCTTTGAATTTTTGAGCCTGGAACCCGCCAATTATAGGGTTCGGGTCATCTTTGATGAAAACGGGAACGGCATTTGGGATACGGGCAGTTTTCTCAAAAAACTGCAACCGGAACGGATCAGTTATTACCCGGATTTGATTGAGATCCGGGCCAACTGGGAAAAGACGGAAACCTTTATACTGACAGATTGAAACGGTCCATATCCTCCAGGAAACGCAATTTCTCCCGCTGCTCTGCCAAGGCCTTTTTGTCCAATACCGCATAGAGTGTTTCTTCCCTTTGGGAAAAGCAGAGTGGTTTGCCCAGCATATCGTAAACCGCGGAATGTCCCGGATACCGATGTCCCTGTGCGTCCGTCCCGACCCGGTTCACCCCAATGCAGTAGGCCATGTTCTCTATGGCCCTGGCCTGCAGCAGGCCGTCCCAGGCCCCGATCCTGGGTTCGGGCCAATTGGCCACATAGATCAGGGCATCATAGCCCTCCACATTTCTGGACCATACCGGAAACCGTAGGTCATAACAGATCAGGGGACAGAACTTAAAGCCCCGGTATTCCACCAGGGTCTTGTGGTTTCCCGCACGATAGGCCCGATCTTCCCCGGCCAGGGTAAACAGGTGCCTCTTGTCATAGACATCGACCCCTCCCTGTGGATGTACAAAGAACAGCCTGTTGAAATAGCTTCCCCCTTCCTCAAAGATCAGGGAGCCCACCAAGGCCAGATCATGGCTCTGTGCCAGCTCCTTCATCCAATCCAGGGTCCTTGGACCCTCCGAGGAATCGACCTTCCAGGGCTCCATGGAAAACCCGCTGCTGAACATTTCAGGCAACACGGCCAGATCCACTTCCGGGGGAAGCTCGAGAATCCTTCGCTGGAAGGACTCCCTGTTGGCCTTTGGACCTTCCCAGACCAAAGGGGCCTGCAACAGGGCTATGTGCATTTCAGAGTTCATTTCCCTTCCAACAGCTTCACCAACTCCCCGATTCCGAGTTCCCGGGCATAATCCAGGGCCGTCTTTCCCTTGGCATCCCGAATAGCGGTGTCTGCT
>CALDPL010000477.1 GCA_937911965.1 uncultured Allomuricauda sp.
TTCAAACTTCTTAAAAAGGATGGCTGGTTTGAAATTAAACAAAAAGGCAGCCACGTAATCATGAAACATCCAACAAAGCCTGAACAATTAACTGTTCCCAAGCATGCAGGAAAGGAGGTTAAAAAAGGTTTATTGACTGCTATACTGAAACAGGCGAACATTAAAACAACAAAGCGATGAAAAAGCCAAAGATTAAAATAACAGTAACCAAAGAAGATACCGGGTATAGTGCCAATACTTTGGTGAAAGACAACTTTATAGCAACAGAAGCCGAAACCTTTGAGGAGCTTAAAGCCAATGTTTTGGAAGTCGTCAACTTTACTTTTGAGAATGAAGGTTTTGATTACAATATCGAGGAAATACAATTTGAATATGACCTTGAAAGTTTCTTTGACTTTTACAAAGTTATCAATGCAAAAGCACTTTCTGAACGTATAGGTATGAATCAAAGTTTGTTGGCTCAATATATTAAAGGCATTAAAAAACCATCCAGCTCCCAAACAAAACGCATTTTGCTAGGGGTTCAACAAATTGGTAGAGAACTTTCCGAAGTACGTTTTTTGCTCTAAATAAGGGCATGGCTCCCACTTTTTTGATGAAAAAATGCATTATGGTCTTTAATCCTAAGAAGTATTAAAAAAAATTACCATGACAAACAGAGCTAAACAAATTAAAGGATAAGATTTTAAAAGGGCTTGAAAAGGTCTACGAGAGACTCATTGAATTCAAATAGGAAAAAAACAGTGAACTAGTATTCATACAGGGCGATAAAATAGTGAAAATCAAGCCGATTGATGCCATGGAGAAAAATTAACACATTATATATGTTCCTTTGGGAGACTAAATAGTCCCAGTGAGAAACGAATACGGTGGGTCTGAAATCTAAACTCTGTCCTCCCTTTCAGCACGCTTATACCGGAGTTGGGTCAGTCCCGATTCAAACGATTTTGCACTGATAAAATCAAGTTGTTGTTCAGGTCTGTTGTCTTTGAACAGCCTAGTTCCGTTACCTAGAAAAATAGGTATAACCGAAATTATATACTCATCGATCAAGTCGTGCTTCATTAGTTCATTGATAATTTCGGCTCCACCGTCACAATAAATATTTTTGCCTTTCTCCGATTTTAATCGATTTACCAAGCCCGTAAGTTCCCCGGAATAAAATGTAGTTCTGTCAATGCTTGGTCTTTCGGTCCTTGTAATTACATAAACGTCTCGTTGTCCATTGTCGTAATGGGAAGGGCCAATCTCCTTGAGCACATAATCATAGGTTTTTCTACCGAGAATTATGGTGTCAATATCGGCCGTAAATTCTGCGTATCCGTAATCCTCTCCTTCTTTTTCAACCAATTTCAGAAAACTTAGATCATCATTGGGTTTTGCAATGTAGCCGTCCAAACTAGTGGCTATGAAAAGTGATAATTTTCGCATTGAGGTCTATGTTTTATTTTTTTGTTCCAAATTGTATTTGACTTTTTGTCTGACAGCCAACAGTACGAGTTTTGTGTTCGGTCAGGAATTTTGGCCGTGAAATTCATCCCAATAAATTACAGTCGAGATTATGTGGTTTTGTGTCTGGCTAAACTTATTATTGGGATTATTTTTCTGAAAACAAAATTGAGAGCGGCCGGCATTTGTTGGTCGAAAACGGATGTGCCCTCCAGGGGTTAAGCCGCTGTTGTGCAATGGTTATTATTTGATTTTCAATGAGTTCATGATTTAGTGAGCTGTTTCCGTCCAATCTTCTATGTCCTTTTCAGTACAATTGAATGTACAGAGTAGAAGTTGATCATTTAGGTCAGTAAAAAACAGAAGGTTATATATTTTTGTGTCAATGGCCGGTGTTATAACTTCCAAGTATCCAATTTTTCTCCCATTTATTTCTTGTGTTCCCTTATTTTTCCATTCAGCACTTGGATAGGCACTTTTAAAAGAATTTTCAATCAATTCCACATAGGCCTCAATTAAGCTTTGGTCCATTTTGTTTTGAGTCAAATTAAAACCGACATTTATTCCCCCCCGATTCATTCGTGTATACCACGGTAGGCCTTCTTTCAGAAGGATATTTTAGTTTCATCATGTCTTCGGACATAAAATCAAATTCTGATGGAAATTTGATTTCAACTCGATCATTTAGGATTGATTTTGTTTCGAGCTCAATCTGTGCGATTGTCAAGGATAGAAGTGGTAAAGCAAATATTGTAAGTATAGCGGTCTTGAAGTTGGTCATTCCAAATTGGTTTTTGAAGTTGTTGAATATACTGGGTCTCTAAGTTAAGCACAATGAACAAAGAATCCTTAACGGGATACCAAGAAAATAGAAAGATTTACAGTAAAGTGTTCAAACAAAAAGCGGTATATAATTCCTATCATTTTTGGTAGACGATAAGTTTAAAAACAATTTTGATAACGAGCCTCTAAAATGAAGGCAGTATAAATTCAACCCTTAGGTTCTTGCCATGGCTCCTTGACCAATTGAGCCAACAATCGATGCAAACAGGTCAATGACAATGCCCCGGGAACCTTATCTTGACCCATTCAGGTATTAAAAGTCAGGGAAATGGGTGTCATCGCAACAAACAAGAACGAAATCAGGTTTTACTACAGTTCATTGTCATCAATAGGCAAACAGGCCATGGCCTTTATTCTGGCCTCGGATAAGAAGGTACTGGCCATAGATGTGTCCAAAACCAAGGTCACGGGCACACAATGGGTGGAACTTGCCAATGGCCTGGGCATGGAGGTCTACCAGTTGATCGACACGGACCACCCCGATTTTATAAACCGCTACGGTACCGAGCTCAGAATCGATGACCAGCACGACTGGTTGAAGATCCTGGAAAAGAACCCGTCGGTCCTCCAACGTCCCATAATTGTGAACGGGACGACTTTTGTTCAGATCGTTAAACCCCCGGATGTAAAAGTGTTTTTGGATCGGGAGAGTACCCATAACCACGGAGATTGATCCGGTATTCTTACCGTGACCCCAAATCGGCCATGTCCTTTAAAAGTCGGAATTTTGACCCTATCGATCAAAGCGTTTTGAAGCCCCGAAAATTAATCTTACTTTTATTTCATCATAAAACGGGGTGCCCAATTCTAGGCTGAGAATATACTCGAAGACTGGGCAGATAATGCTGGCCAAGGAATTTATGATAGCAAAGGGAACTAACATGTGTTTCACATACAGTTCCCTTTGTGTTTTCATACACTTCCCCAAAAACCCTTGACTACCCCCTCTACCTGGACAACACTACAACTCACTTGGAGCGTTCCTTCCGGGTCTTTTCGAGATAATCGGAATCCGTGAGGTCGAGTATCATCGGGGTGATGCTGGTCTTTCCCGTTTTGATGGCCCAGCGGTCCGAACCCCGTTCTTCGGGTTCTATGGGGATCACGGTAAACCAATAGAGCGGTCTTCCCTTAAGGTCATTTTGGGTCATCACCTTTCCATCGTACTGTCTTACGGACTGTTTGGTCCACGCGATGTCACCCAAAGGGTGCCTTGGAAAATTGATGTTGAGCAGTTCCAACTCCTTGAGTTGGATGACCTCGTCCAGGGCATTCTGAACGAAGGGTTGTAGAATTTTAAAATCGGTTTCGGATTCCCCGATGGAAACACTCAGGGCAATCCCCCGAACCCCAAAGAGAACGGCTTGTCGGGCAGCGGAAAGCGTGCCCGAATGCCAGGCTGAATTTCCCAGGTTGGAACCTAGGTTGATGCCCGAGAGCACCAGGTCGATATCCTCAAAAAGATGGAGCCCCAATGCCACACAATCCGATGGGGTTCCATTTACCCTATAGGCCCTGATGTTCTCAAAGTGGATGGGGGAGGTCTTGTATGTTATGGGCCTGGACGAAGTAATGGCCTGGCCCATGGAGGACTGTTCCACATCGGGTGCCATAACGATTACCTCCCCGTAGCGCGTTGCCTGTTGGGCCAAACACGAAATGCCCGGACTGTATATTCCATCATCGTTCGTTACCAAAATCTTCATAAGCCATGGCTTTGTACTGAAATTACTAAATCTTTGACGCAATTCTCTTAAACCCAGGTTAAATCCCGGGAAAAAAGCGTATTTTGTAATGGGCATACCCTGAGAGACAACCCATGACCCACACCTGACATTCCTATAAACCGGAACTGTCATGAATCGATTCAACATCATATACAACCCAACGGCCGGGAATGGGGACCATTCCCCTGAGGCCCTGATCGAGCATTTCTCAAAAAAGGGCATTGTCGTGGAACCCATTTCCACCGATGATCCCGATTGGAAGACGTCACTTGTGCAATCCATGGACCGAATCATGGTCGCGGGAGGGGACGGCACCGTCCATAAGGTGGCCGTTGAAATCCTGGAACAGGATTTGGACCTTCCCATGGGCATCCATCCCGTGGGAACGGCAAACAATATTTCAAGGACCCTGGAACACTTTGGGGAGCTCGGGAAACCGTCCCCCTTTGACGTGGGCAAAATCTCGGGTTTGAAAGAGCACAATTATTTTATAGAAAGCCTGGGTTTCGGGCTGTTTCCCCACTTTGTAAAGGCCATTAAGGAGGCCGGGGACAAGGAAGACATCAAGCGGGACAAAAAACGGATCGCCCAATTCCTGAAGGAGGTCATCGATGCGCACCAACCCAAAAAAACCACCATTTATCTGGACAAACTAAAGATAAAAGGAAGATTCCTGATGGTGGAACTGCTCAACATCAACTATATCGGTCCGAACCTGAACCTGGCCCCCAAAAGCCGCCCAGGGGATGGATATTTCCAATTGTGCCTGGTACCGGGGCACCGGAAAAAGAAACTCAAGGATTTTATGGAACGGGCCCTATTCCAGGGAGTTCCAAATGATGGGGAGGTGGGAGGCTGGTTCCTTTGCCTGAGGTGCAAGAAAGTAAAGTTCAAGTCCAAGGACCCCCATTTCCATATTGACGATGGTCTGATCGATTATTCGGGAACCAAGATCAAACTGCGCAACCAGAAGGGGAGGCTCCGATTCATACCCTCTTGACTTTTCTGATTTCATGGGCCTTGTCCCAAGGGACCGATTGCAATAAACTTTCCCTTGATATGGTCAAGGAGTTTCATGAACGATTCCGTCTTTACGGGACGGGACCCATAAAAGGGATTCCCGAACCCCAAAAAATGCAACAAGATGGAAAAGTACAGGGAACAAGAAAAAGAAGTGGTGGTCATCACCGGAAGCAGTGGTCTTCTGGGTTCTTCGTTGATATCGGCCCTGGCCCCGAAATACAGGATTGTGGGCCTGGATCTGGTACCTCCGATCCATGCCCAATTCCAGGCGGAATACGTGGTCTTCAATCTGGCCGATGAGAAATCCATCCTGGCCGCCATGGAGCGTATCCGATACGGCTATGGGAATAAGATCGCCTCGGTCATCCATTTGGCGGCCTATTATGATTTTGCCCAAAAGGACAGCCCCCGCTACCATGAGATCAATGTTGCGGGCACCGAAAAATTCATGGCACACCTACAGGATTTCGAACTGGAACAGATTCAGTTATCCAGTTCCAACCTGATCTACAGGCCCAGCCGACCCGGGCTCAAGATCGATGAGGACTGTCAGGTGGAGGCCAATTGGGGCTATCCGGAGTCAAAAGTCCTTACCGAAGAGCTCATCCGAGAGGAACGCAAGGGCATCCCTGTGGTATTTTTAAGAATTGCGGGGGTCTATACCGATTACGGACATTCCATTCCCATCGCCCAGCAGATCAAGCGCATTTACGATAAGGACCTGCTCGGTCATTTTTATTCAGGGAACACGGATCACGGGGATGTTTTTGTCCATTTGGAGGATGTGGTCCGGGCCGTTGAAACGGCAGTGGACAAGCGCCGGGAGCTCCCCGAGGAACTGGCACTGAACATCGGGGAGCCCGAATCCCCGACCTATCAAGAACTGCAGGATACCATTGGCAACCTGCTTCACGGCAAGGATTGGGAAACCTACGAACTGCCAAAGTCCCTGGCCAAGGCAGGCGCCTGGGTACGGGACCTTGTCGGGGATCCCTTTATCAAACCCTGGATGATCGATCGCGCCGGCTCCCATTACGAACTCGACATCGGAAGGGCCGGGAAGCATCTTAATTGGCGGCCAAGGCATCGAATCATGGATACCCTTCCCACGATGATCGGAAACCTAAAGGCCGATCCGGAACTGTGGTACAGCACCCATAAATTGGACTGACAAATGATAAAAAAAGCTGAACGGATACCGCCCGGTTGGGACTACAACCCAGCGACCTGGAACCAGCGGATCCCCATCGTGGTACTGGCGATCCTGGGATTTGGAATTGCCCTTTATCTTTCCCTTTATCAATTGGAGGTGATCCCGGAGGTATGGGAACCCTTCTTCGGGTCGGGCAGTCGGACCATCCTGAACTCCAAGATATCCCATTTGCTGCCCATACCCGATGCTGCCTTGGGTGCCTTTGGGTATCTGGTCGATGCCGTGGCCGGGCTGATCGGAGGGACCCACCGTTGGCGAAGGATGCCTTGGATCGTGATCGTGTTCGGCCTGGCGGTGGGCCCCTTGGGGTTGGTGAGCGTCCTTTTGGTGGTACTGCAACCCGTGCTTTTCTCGGCCTGGTGCACCCTCTGCCTTGGCTCTGCCGTCATTTCCGTGATCATGATCGGTCCGGCAATGGACGAAATGTTGGCCGGCCTGCAATACCTCAAGCGGGCCAAAAGCTCCAATGCCTCCACCTGGAGGATCTTTTGGGGAATGAAACAAGAGTATAAAAAAGTGGGCTGAAAATCCACGACCCCAAACCTATCACTATGTGGGCACGAGCACTTATAATAATTCTGGGAATTTGGCTGATGGCCGCCCCCGACCTTTTGGGATACGGCCCCATGGCCGCCCACAACGGCCATATCGTAGGCCCCCTCTTGATCAGTTTTTCCACCATTTCACTTTGGGAGGCCACCGATATGGTACGCAAATGGAATTATCCCTTGGGTCTTTGGTTGCTTTTGGCCCCTTGGATCCTGGGATACGGAGTCGGTATGGCCATGGCAAGCGATATGTTTTCGGGCGTGTCGGTACTGCTCCTATCCAAAGTGGGGATAACCATAAAAAACCGATATGGGGGAGGCTGGTCCTCCCTATGGGGCAAGGGGCCAGGTTCTGTGGATCAGGGGAAGGAATGAACAGGGGCCAAGTTCATTGGGACAAAAAATAGAATCGAAAGCGGCAATGCCATTTATGTTCGTGACCTACTTTTAAAATTGTAATCGAAGGACGATTCCACGGAACATATTTATGCCCCCTCGCATGAAGTAAGGAATGGCCGCATCCATTGGATTGACGCCCTTCCCCGGAACGAGAGGGGGCATAATTGGAATCGACAAAATAAAAAACTATGGAAAACAGACGTCTACCTTTGGTATACGGGCTTTATATGGCCGCTGCCGCCATAGCGTATTTTTTGATTTTGTCCCTGTTCGGACTTCATCGGCATCCCGTTTTGAGCGTGGTAAATTTGGCGATCTATGGAGTGGGACAGTTTATGTTGGTATCCAAATTCAAGGCCGGGGCCCGGGGAACCTTTAAATATGAAGAGGGATTTTGGGCGATGTTCAGGGCAGGGGTCATAGCCACCATCGTCATATGCATTTTCTTTCTCCTGTACATTACAGAACTCAACCCCGGGTTCTTGCAGGAATTGTTGACCACCTGGAAGGAGGAATACGATCTGAGGGTGGGCCCCGTCATTCTGGGCATCGCCTTGATGGGCATTTCCACAAGCCTGGTATTCTCCCTGGTCCATATGCAGCTTTTCAAACCGAGTTGGAATACCAAGGAAGGAAAGAAACATACACTATAGGCCAAGGCGGCCGTCACAAGATTTTTTGTCCCTGGACACCAATACCATCCGAAACGCATCTTTTTGGGTCAATCCCTATGGGGAATCCCCTTTATTTTTATAGCGCCCTCATGGGGTCTGGAACATGGACCACTCTTTGCTTGCATGCCAAGGGAAGTGCACGGTTTCGGGACCCCTGGCGCAAAGGAAAAAACATGATCCCATGGACAACAGATTGAAGGACAAAAAGATTGCCATTATGGCCACGGACGGTTTCGAGCCATCCGAACTTTTCGAGCCCTTGGAGGTGCTAAGGGCCGCCGGTGCCACTGTGGACATAGTCTCGGACCGGGAAGGGGAGATCAGGGCATGGGACAAAAGCAATTGGGGAAAATGCATCCCCGTGGACCTCAAGGTGGATTCGGCCCACTCCCTGAATTACCATGCCCTGGTCCTGCCGGGAGGGGTAATGAACCCCGACCAACTCAGGACCCATACCGTGGCGGTCAACTTTGTCAAGGCCTTTTTTGAAAAGTCAAAAATCGTGGCCGCCATTTGTCATGCCCCCTGGTTGCTGATAAATGCGGGGCATATCGAGGGGCGCAGGGTCACTTCCTCCAAAAGCATCCGCTTGGATGTCATCAATGCCGGAGGGCTGTGGATCGATGAAGCGGTAGTGGTCGACAACGGATTGATCACGAGCAGGAAACCCGCGGACCTACCGGCCTTTTGCAAGGCCCTTGTCGATCTGCTCCTCGAGGAAAGGGAAGGGAAATACCACACATAGAAGGGGGAGGGATCAGGAAACCTCCTGTACGATCTTTTCGTCCTTCACCCCGAGATCTTTCAGATCCATAACCACTTGGTCCACCATTTCCGGGGGTCCGCAGACATAAAAGTATTGTGAAAAATCCAAGATCAGGGACCTTAAAAAATCCTTGTCGATCATGCCGTAGGCATGTTCCGCGGTTCGCTCCTGTGAAAGAACGTTGAAAAAATCCTTCCCCAACATCCGGTCAAATTCATCTTTGAGAAAAAATATCCTGCTCCTTCTTATTGGCAAAGACCAGGATGTTCCCATCGATCTTGCCTTGGTCCTCCAAGGACCTGAGGATTGCGATGAAGGGTGTTGCCCCGGCTCCTCCGGCCAAAAAGGTTCCCTTCCCCTTATAGGTGATCGCCCCGAAAACCTCCCTTAAGATGAGCTCCTCCCCAACTTCCTGCCGGGAAAGCATTTCGGTCACCCCCTTGTGTTCGGGATAGACCTTGATTGTAAACTCCAGATCTGGAGAGGAGGGAAGATTGGTAAAGGTAAAGGGCCTTTTTTCGGCCCTCCATTCCCCTTGGTTGATCGATAGTTCTGTGGCCTGTCCCGGCCGGTAGTCATAGCCATTGGGTTTCTCGGTCCGGATGCCCAGGACGTTGTAATTGACCCACTCTATGGATTTGATCGGTACGATATGTTCCATTTTGCTCTCTTTTTGTTCTCTAGAAGCGATTTGTGATTATGGTCGCGCTAATGGGGCCCAATCGGTTCCCATCCGAAATAAGTTCAATTGGAAAGAATAAGATGACTCCAAAGGATCGATTGTTGATCCAATAGGGCACAGTGGGATTTTTGAAAGGGACAAAACGCTACCTTGAAGGATGGATTGCCCCAGATTCGAACAAAGGGGAAAGGGAACCCCTATGCAATTGAGCGTCCCAATGCCCTGAGGATTACATCGGCTCCCGATATGGGTATGGCCTTTCGATCTGGCCCAAGTTCCAAAGGCGCTCCCGGGACCCCGATGTACCCTCCTCCCCCAGGGATGGGACGTTCTTTTTTACATCAATGTTTTGTGCATTGCGATCAATGTCCCGCCTTGATTGTACCTAATTTCGAGTCAGTACTAATCTTTAAAACAATAGACTTATGAAAACATTGGATGAATTGTTCGAACATCAGTTGATGGATCTTCACAGCGCCGAAAAGCAGTTGGTGGAGGCCTTGCCCAAAATGGCCAAAAAGGCCAACGATCCCAAATTGCAAAAGGCATTTGAAAGCCATTTGGAGGAAACCAAACAGCAGAAAACACGTTTGGAGGAAATTTGTGAAGAGTTGGGTATTTCCGCTGAAGGGGAAAAATGCAAGGCCATGGAAGGATTGATCCGCGAGGCCAAGGATTTTATGGACGAAGCCGAAAACGACCAGGTAATGGATGCCGGGTTGATCGCGGAGGCACAACGGGCGGAGCACTATGAGATTTCCGCTTATGGAACGGCGGTTCGCTATGCCAAGGAACTCGGGCACAACGACATTGCCGAAAAACTGCAGTACTCCCTGGACGAGGAATACGGTGCCGACGGCAAGCTTACCAAGCTGGCCGAGGGAAGGTTGAACAAAAGGGCCATGGAAGAAGGGGCCTAGGGGTCCGGCACATCAAAAGGCTGCATTCGGTGCCCGCCCCCAGGGCAGGCATCGGTGCCCGTGTGCCTACTCCCATGGGGACTTAGCTTCTTAAGAACAAACAAAACACTTGCTCATGGATAAACCAAAGGAATTCCCCGATCAACACCAATCGCAGCCCGGGGATCAGCACAAAATGCGACCGGAGCCCGAAATCATAGGGGAACAGTACAGGGGCAGCCAAAAACTTCAGGGAAAAAAGGCCCTGATCAGTGGGGGGGACAGTGGCATCGGCAGAAGCGTGGCCGTGCATTTCGCCCGGGAAGGCGCCGATATTGCCCTCATCCATCTCAAGGAAGATCGGGACGCCCGGACCACCCGTGGGATGGTGGAACGGGAAGGCGGCAAGTGCGTAATATTGCACGGGGACCTGAAACAGGAATCGTTCTGCAAGACCGCCGTGGAGCAATGCGTAGCGGAACTCGGGGGACTGAACATTCTGGTGAACAATGCGGCCGTACAATTTCCCCAGGACCGCTTGGAGGACATTTCCACGGAGCAATTGGAGACCACCTTCAATACCAATTTCCATTCCTATTTCCACCTTACCAAATACGCCCTGCACCATCTTGGCGAAAACGATGCGATAATCAACACCAGTTCGGTCACCGCCTATAGGGGCAATGAACATTTGGTGGATTACTCCAGTACCAAGGGGGCCATTGTCAGTTTTACCCGTGCGCTGTCCAAGATGTTGGCCAAACGCAAGATCCGGGTCAACGGGGTCGCACCGGGGCCGATATGGACCCCTCTTATTCCCGCAAGTTTTGATGACGTCACCAAATTTGGACAACAGACCCCCATGGGACGGGCGGGACAACCCAGTGAAGTGGCCCCGGCCTATGTCTTTTTGGCCTGTGGGGACAGCAGCTACATCAGCGGCCAGTTCATCCATGTCAATGGGGGCGAAATCATAGGGGGGTAGGGACCTACCTTAACAAAGGGATTTTTGAATTCTCGGGGAACGGGAGCGGTTTCCAAAAATGGACAAAGGGGAAGGACCGAATGGTCGGCTTCCCCTTTTAATTGATATCGCGGATGGATACCCCGATCAAGCCATCGCCACCAAGCGTTCAAAAGTGGAAAGGTTGGCGGATATCGTGCCCATTTGTTGGGTGAGCAAGACTTCGGTACTGCTGGGCAAATTGGGCATTTCCAGCACCTCCCGATAATCTTCCAGGGCGGCTTTCTCACCATTGATGGCCTCCTTTAACATGGTCTTGTCATTGTTGTTTGAGAAAAAGGCCTTTACATCGATCCAGCCCCGTTGGAGCATGCCACCGGCCGTTCCCTCATTGTCCCCGTCCAGGGCAAAACTCTTCATTTCAATTTTAAGGTCGTACCCAAAACCGTTGCGCTCCACGGATTTCTGGGAAAAAAAGTCTTTCAGATCGCCACTGTTTGCGTGTTCCGCAGCTTTTTCGAACAGCTTTTCGGCGTCCTTGTTTTTTTCCAGAAGGTCCTCGAGTCTTCCTTCCATCACCTCGGTATATTCCAAATTTTTCATAGTTAAGGGTTTTAAGATTTGATGATAACTTGTTATGGGATGCATATCAATTGACATCCTGAAATTAAAATTACCCAAGGATTACCATGGAGATCTATCCTATACGGCCCAATATTGACCCGATTGCAAGGGTGGGGGAAGGGAGGGTCCGCCGGATAGGGGGCATACCAAGGGTTCATGGCCCATCAGGCCGATAATTCTTTAAAAGCTTGAGCATTTGGGCCTCAGAGGAAGAAAAGTACTTCCTTTTCCCGGACCGTTTTTCAGCCTGTTCGAAATAGTTCCGGATCGAACCGTCCCGGTATGCCGAGTCCAAATAAGGGTGTACGTAGTGGTTCCTGCAAACACTCACGGTATTCCCCAAGGCCTTTGCCGCAGCCCCATAGGCCTGGGCGAGGGTCTCCCGGACCTCCTTCTCCTCTAGGGAACATCCCTTTTCCATCAGGGTGTCGAAGAAGATCAGGGAAGCGCCCCAGGACCTAAAATCCTTGGCGGTGAAATGATCGTTCCCGATCTGGTGCAGGTAGGCATTCACCTCGGAGCTGTCCAGGGACCGTTTTTCGCCTTCCGGTCCGTAATACTGGAAGAGTTCCCAACCGGGGATATCCATGGATCGTTGGACCAATCGCATCAACTTTTTATTGCGGATGCCCACAATATGCCTTTTCCCCTTTTTTCCTGTGAATTCAAATTTCATGCTGCTCCGCCCCATTTCAACATGTCTTTTGCGAAGGGTCGAAAGTCCAAAGGTCTTGTTCTCCCTGGCGTATTGTTCATTCCCGATCCTGATGTGGGTCTCTTCCATAAGGCTGATGACCAATGCCATGACCTTGGAACTCGGCCAGCCCTTCTGGGCCAGATCATCGACCACTCGGGCCCTGATTAAGGGCAATATTTGGCCGAAGGCCGCCATATTGTAGAACCTGGTCTGTTTGCGGATCTTGGACCACTGGGGATGGTAACGGTATTGCTTCCGATCTCTCTTGTCACGGCCCACGGCCTGTAGGTGCCCGTTGGTAAGATCGGTGATCCTCACATGTTCCCAGGCAGGGGGAATGGCCAGCTTGCGGATGCGTTGGAGCTGTTCTTTGTCTTTCAGGGGCCGTCCCCCCAACCGATAAGAAAATCCCTTGCCGCGGCGTATGCGTCGAATGGGAAAGTCCCGGTCCTCAACATACACCAGGTCATACCTCGGCAATGCGGTTTGTGGGGTCTCCAACAATTGGTTCAACTGCTCCTTTCGCGACATGGCCATCCAGCATTTGAAAGTGAAATCAGGGAGGTCTCCAAGGACCGGCCCCTAAGAGGGCGGGGATTTTTCATCGTTGAAAAGTATGGTCAGCGAAAGGGCGATTCCCCCCAAAACGGCCAGAAGGAAAAAAACCATGGCCAAAGCGGGATACCCCAGCACCGTATAGTCGGAAGGGAGTTGCATCAAAAGGGCCGCCCCCAAGATCATGGCCGCAATGATCAGCCCGAGGGCGATTCGGTTGGCCACTTTTTGAAAACCGTCGGTGACCCGCTTTTCATTGATCGCCTCGATCCTGATCTTAAAGTTGTTCTCGGCAAAATGCCTGCTGATATCGTCCAGACGTTTAGGAAGCCTATGGGCAAGCCGTTTTCCGTCCAGGAACAGCGGCAATATGCTTTTGAGGTCGAAATCCTCCTTCACCCTATCCTTGAAAAGGTCCAAAAGATTCTTTTCAATGGCCTCCTGCAGGTTGAAGGAAGGCTGCAGTCCCATGATTATGGGTTCCAGGTTCAGCAGTACCTTTCCCAGGATATTGATGGCCATGGGCAGGCCCACATAGTGCTCGGCGGCAATGCGGTTCAACCGGATCAACATCCGGCCCACCTCCATATCCCTGTTCTCGCCGTTGGGCCGGTTTACCACAAGGGACCCAATTTCCTTTTTGAAGTCGACCAGATCGCTTCCGTTCCTCACTTCACTCAGGGCCAGCAGGGTCCCCGCCACGCCATGGGAATCCCTATTGGTCAGGGCGAGCAGCAATTGAATGAGGTGGTCCCCCATGTTTTTGGAAAACCTGGCGACCATCCCAAGATCGATGAGCGCGATCTTGTGGTCCCGGGTATAGAGCACATTTCCGGGATGGGGATCCACGTGTACAAAACCGTCCTTGAGAATTTGTTGGAGGTATGCCGTCACCAAGGTTTGGGCCAATTCCCCCGGATCGGGTTCCATGGAGGATGTGGGCACTTCGGTGATCTTGGTCCCATCGATGAACTGCATGCACAGGACCGCCTTGGAAGAATGGTCCAATATGGGCAGGGGGACCACCAAATCCTCGAACCGCTCCAGGTTGTGGTGCAGTTCCAGCAGGTTTCCCGCCTCCAATTCATAGTCCAGTTCATTCCACAGCACCTGCCGCATTTCATCCAGAATATCATCAAAGGCATATTTTTTGGCCACTTCCGAGTGTTTTACGGCCAGGGAGATCATTTTTTCCAAGGTCTGTATATCCTGGGCAAACCGTTCCCGGATCCCCGGGCGTTGGACCTTGACGGCCACGGCTTCCCCGTCATGCAACACCGCTCGATGGACCTGCCCAATGGAGGCACAGGCCAAGGGTTCCCGATGAAATTTCCTGAAGGCCGCCTCCAGGGCCATGCCCAGTTCAGACTCGACGACTTCCCTGATTTCCGAAAATTCAATCGGCGGCACGTTGTCCTGGAGCTCGGACAGGGCATTTAGATATGCCCTTGGGAGCAGGTCGGACCTGGTGGACAACAACTGTCCCAATTTGATATAGGTGGGCCCCATTCCCTTGAGGTCCTCCACAAATTCCTTTGGGGATCCCTCGAAATCCCCCTGGGCTTCCCCGTTGGATCCTTCTTGGAAGGCATTGGCGGTGGCCTGGGTAAACATCCCATTGTTCCAATATTTGAGCATAAAGCCCAAAAACTTCCAGTAGCCTTCCGCCTTGCCTTTAAATGGGGATTTCATGATTTGTTCCGTCTTTTGGAATTGGGGCCATGCCCCATGGGATCATCTTTGATTGTCCACTTCAAAGGAAATCTTGGCGATGACCCCGTAGGTTGAAATCTTGTTGTTTTCCACCTTTGCCTTCATTTCCTTGATATAGATGGACTTGATGTTCTGTACGCTCTTGGAGGCTTCACTCACTGCGTTCTGGGCCGCATCGTCAAAACTTTTGTTCGAACTTGCGATGACTTCGATTACCTTGATAATGTGCATAATATTTGATTTAAAGGGTTTATGCCGCTAAGGTATTGGATGCCGCAGGGGCCGATGGTCGCATTCGAACAAAAAGTTGCCCCTAAGATGTGGATGGCCTTCTGTAGGGGCGGTCAAAAGGACTTAGGGTCCCTTTTGATCATTGGTCCTTTCCTCGATCTTTTGATCGATGATGCCAAAGGCGAGGTTTATCACCACTACCAATAAGGTCAACAGGGCGAGTTCGATCAGCATGGAGGTGGCGGCCAGGCAACCGGCCCCGGCACTGCACCATATGGTGGCCGCTGTGGAAAGCCCCTTGATCTTGTCCTCTTTCTGAAGGATCACCCCGGCCCCGAGGAAACCGATTCCGGTGACCACCTGTCCCAGGACCCGGGTGGGATCGGCCTCGGGGGCACCCTGGAATCTCAGGGATATAAGTACATAGGCACAGGCACCCAGGGCCACAAGGGTATTGGTCTTGAGCCCGGCATTTTTTCCCTTGTATTCACGCTCCAGGCCGATAAAGGTCCCGGCCAGGGTCGCCAAGCCCAGCTTGATGCCAAATTCGATTATTGCTTCCAGGTCCAAGTTGAACAGTTCTTCCATCTCCCCGTGGTTTTAAAAAAGCCCCCCAAAGCATCGGGGGGCCATCCTGCACTGATTGATAAAGGATCAATGGGCCTTAAAGGGAGTTGATCTCCCGTTTCAATTCGTCCTTGAGTTTCCCGGTCTTTTCCTGTAGCCTCCCCAGCATTTCATCAAACTTGCCCTCGGAATACATCAGGTCATCATCGGTCAGATCCCCATATTTTTGTTTGAACTTTCCCTTTACCTGTTTCCACTTGCCTTCCAAACGATTGTTGTCCATAACTCAAATATTTATAATTAGTGGGATGAAGCTATGAGATCCCGGGCCGGCCCATTGCTGTGAACGGGGAAAATATTGACGCTATTGGGAGGCCCATGGCGGAGTGCCGACCTTCCCCAAGATTTATAAGGGCAATAAAAAAGTCAAATGAAGTAATGGGGACCATGGGGTTTCACAAAATTTGCCACAGGTGGGGAAAGGCCTTGCCGGAAACTTAAAATTCATATTATGCCGAATCCCCGAATCAAGAACGAAGAGCAATACGAGGCCCTGCGAGAGAAAGGGTACAGCAAGCAAAAATCCGCCAGGATCGCCAACAGCCCGGAATCGGGAAAAAGAGGGGGGAAGGCAAGCCCCTATGAAAAGTGGACCCGAGGCGAACTCTACCAGAAAGCCAAAATGGTGGGCATCAAGGGGCGTTCGAAAATGGACAAACCGGAATTGATAAAGGCCCTGCGAAACAATTGAGGGTGACGGGCCCCATCCTTGAGGGGATTCCCCATGCCCGTTAATTCAATCTGCAATGAAGTCGATTGAGCCCAGTCTGATCCGCCAGATTTTTGTACTTCTATTGATCCTGTCCATAGGGGGGGTCATTGTCATGGAAATGGTACCCTACCTTACGGGGATCTTGGGGACCATAACCCTTTACGTACTCTTGTACAAGCCCATGAAACTCCTGCTGGCACGGGGATGGAGCCCAAACTTGGCCGCGCTGACCTTGATGGCGCTGTCCTTTATCACCATACTTCTGCCTTTGGCCGCTGCCGTTTTCATGGTGGGCAACAAATTGGGCCGTGTGGCCAAGAATTCCAAAAAGGTGATATCGGCCCTAAAATCCCAAATGCAACAATGGGAAGGCCAATTCGGCATCAAGATGGACCCCAATATGGAGGAAAACGCCATTCCGGATTGGATATCGAAAAATCTGGAAGGTTTGGCCGGGGGAACCTTCAACACGGTCATCTCGATCGCCATCATGTATTTCCTGGTGTACTATATGCTGACCAACCGCAGCAGGCTGCGGGATGCCCTCTTCCGATATGTCCCGATGAGCACCAAAAACCTGGAGGTCATAAGGGGCGAAATCTGGGCCATTGTCAAGGCCAATGCCGTGGGCATCCCCTTGGTGGCCCTTGCCCAAGGGGTCGTGGCCCTGGTCGGTTTTTTGATCTTTGATATCGAATCCCCATTTTTCTGGGCCGTCATGGTGACCATCGGTTCCATGGTCCCCTTTGTGGGTAATTTTTTGGGCACCATTCCCGTGTTCATAATCTCCTTATCCAATGGACAAAGCTTTCAGGCCTGGGGCATTCTGATCTATGGAATTCTTGTGGTCGGGGCCTCGGACAATCTCATACGCCTCTACCTGCTCAAACGCTTGGACGACGTCCACCCCCTGATCACCCTTATCGGGGTCCTGGTGGGCATACCATTGTTCGGCTTCATCGGATTGATTTTTGGCCCCCTCTTGGTAAACCTTTTTCTGGTCATTCTTCGTATCTATAGCAGGGAGTATGGGGCCAAACGGGACGGAAGGCTGTGACCTGGACCCCCATTCCCTTGCAGATGGGAAAAGCCCATCAGGGTAATCTAATGTAACTAATTACAAATTTTGTTGAAAAATTGTCTACTTTTAAGGAATATCCTCGGATACATCCCTAAAGCATTAGACTCATTCACAATTAAGAACCATGGTAATCAATGTCCAGCACGATGTGAACATCACCTGTAGGGTCGTCCTACAGGAGCAATTGGACGGCCTTGGGATAGCCCATACCCTCAATGGGCTGGGGGAGGTGGAAATTCACGGGGAACTGTCCCCGGAGGAACTCAAGGACTTGGCGGGCCGCCTGGAACCCTATGGGATCCGGATCTTGGGCAATCCAAAAATGGTACTGGTACAGCGCATCAAGGACACCATTGACCGGATGTTGCGCAATGACGGGCTCAGGCTTTACAAGATTTCCTCCTACCTGTCCGATCAATTGGAATATTCCTATTCCCATTTGTCCAACCTCTTTTCAGAGGCCACCTATAGTTCCATAGAAAACTTTGTGATCCTAAGGAAGGTGGATTACGCCAAGGAACTCATCGCCGGCGGGGACCTTTCCCTCACCGAGATCGCCTATCGACTGAACTATAGCAGTGTGGCCCATTTGTCGAACCAGTTCAAAAAGACGACAGGTCTGACGCCGACCAAGTTTCAACGGATCTTGGAAAAGCGAAGGGAACACAGAACACGACAGTTGTTATGAACAGGACCTTTCATGGGGGCAAGGACCAAATCCTGAACATTGTCCTTACCGATGACGATGAGGACGACCGCTTATTTTTTAGGGAGGCCATCGAAGAAATTGAAATCCGCACCCGGCTGTTGATGTTCCACAACGGTCAGGAACTTATGGATCATCTGGGCAAAGGGGATACGATCCTGCCCGATCTTATCTTTTTGGACCTCAATATGCCGATCAAAACCGGCATGCAATGCCTCAGGGAAATTCGGGGCAACCCGGCCTTGGATCGGGTCTGCATCGCCATCTATTCCACCTCCTGTTCGGAAAGGGACATCGAGGATACTTTCGTGAATGGGGCAAATATTTATCTGAATAAGCCCAATAACTTTGATAAATTACGGGAATCCATAGC
>CALDPL010000478.1 GCA_937911965.1 uncultured Allomuricauda sp.
AAAACAATTCATGTAAATGAAAATGGTGTAATTAATAAAGTAAGAGTGAAAAAAGAGTAAATGAAAGAATATAAAAAGCAATTAGAATTTTATTCATCTAATGATAAAAAATCAATGAATTATTTAGATAAGTATTGGTTAAATAAACAAGAAATGGAAGAGATTTGGTTACCTATTAAATCAACTATATTTAATGATTCGTTTAATTGGTTTCCAAACAAGGTATTTAATGAGGATTTTGTTTTAAGGCCAATTTTCTCAGGTGCTGTATTAATACGTGAGGATTATCAGTCTTTAATGAACATCATCGAAGAGATAGGAGATAAGGAGTATGTCATTTTACAAGACTATGACTATATTGATCCCCCTAAGATTGGTTTAGAAGAAATACCACAACCACCTCTTTATTTTAAATTCCCGACTTCCCTATCCTGGTATTTCACAAATTCATCCAGATAGAGCAACACCTTTTTCTTAAAGGGGCCGGTTCCCTTTACCCGATCTAAATGCTTTTTAAAATCAAAGTTGTGCACCCTGGGTAGGCTTCGCTCGGGGGCCACTCCCGACATTTTCTTCAACAGCCCCCCGAAGCTTTTGGAATCAAAGATCGCATTGGCCAACCAGGGCAGCTTGCTCCCCAGGGCGTTGAATTTGGTATTGTGGGCAAACAATTTGCTCCTGAAGGGATACCCGTTGCGCTCTTGGTATTGGTACAGAAATTCCGCTTTGAGGGTCGCAACGTCCACATTGCTGGGGCATTCGCTGGCGCATGCCTTACAGCTCAGACAGAGGTCGAAGACCTCTTTTAATTCTTTATGGTCAAAGCCGTTGGGGGTGTCGGTTTGGGTCAAAAACTCCCTTAGGGCATTTGCCCTGGCCCGGGTGGTGTCCTTTTCATTCTTTGTGGCCTGGTAACTGGGACACATTCCCCCATTCATATGGTGGCTCTTCCTGCAGTCCCCGCTGCCGTTGCATTTCTCGGCGGCCCTCAGAATGCCCTGGCTATCGGAAAAATCCATCAGGGTCTCGATCTTGGGTTCCGCTCGGTCCACTTCATAGCGAAGGGATTCATCCATTGGATAGGCGTCCACGATCTTCCCGGGATTGAGAATATGGTTGGGGTCGAACAGGGTCTTGACCCTTTTCAAAAGTTCGTAATTGGCCGCTCCGATCATTAAAGGGATGAATTCCGCCCTGACGATACCGTCCCCGTGCTCCCCGCTGAAACTGCCCTTGTATTTTTTGGTGAGTTTGGCCACGTCGGTGGTGATCGAGCGGAACAGCGCCACATCCTCCGACTTTTTCAAATTTAGAATGGGACGCAGGTGCAGTTCCCCTGCCCCCGCATGGGCGTAATAGACCGCATCCTGTCCATATTCCGCCATGATCTGGGAAAATTCCCCGATGAAATCCTTGAGGTCTTCCAGGGCCACGGCCGTATCCTCTATACAGGCAACGGCCTTCCTGTCCCCGACCATGTTTCCCAACAGGCCCAAACCGGCCTTTCGCAGCTCAATGGCCTTGTTGATGTCCTCCCCGTACAGTACGGGACTGGCATAACTCAGGCCGGATGCCCCAACGGTATCCAACAGGGCCGTCAATTGTTCTTGAAGGTCCTCCTTGGAATGTGACCTGATTTCCAACATCAGGATTCCGGCAGGGTCCCCTTCGACGAAAAATCGGTTGGCCAGTTGGGCCCGATTGTTCTTGGTACAGTCAAGGATCACCCGATCCATCATCTCACAGGTGTGCAGCCCGTGCCGCATCAGGGGGGCCACATCCATAAGACAGTCCCCCAAACTCTTGTAATGGGTGGCCACCATGGCGGAAAAGACCGGGGGGAGATCGTCCAATTGCAGGACAATCTCAGTGGTAAGGGCCAGGGTTCCCTCACTGCCCGTCAGCAGTTTACAGAGGTTCAGTTCGCCCTCCCCTTGACCGAATACCCCATTGTGCAGGAGCTCATCCACGGCATATCCGGTATTCCTCCTATGGATTTCAGGTTTTGGGAATTCCTCCTCGATCTGGGCGCGGATCCCCACATTGGAAAGTTCCCTGTAGAGGCCTTCGTATATCCGACCCTCCAATCCGGGCCTTGTTCTCCTTTCTTCAAATTCCTTGCTGTCGATGGCGGAAAAGACCGCCTCGCTCCCATCGGCCAATACACAGTGCATGGCCACGACCTTGTCCCGGGTCACCCCGTACTGTATGGAGGTCGTGCCCGAGGAATTATTGCCCACCATC
>CALDPL010000479.1 GCA_937911965.1 uncultured Allomuricauda sp.
ACATCTTTTTAAGCTGGAAAACTTTGAATTTTACCACCACGATGTAACCAAATTTGTTCACGTACCCGGAAAGTTAGACTATATTCTACATTTTGCTTCTCCTGCCTCCCCTATTGATTATCTAAAAATTCCTATCCAAACACTCAAAGTAGGTGCTTTAGGAACGCACAATCTCTTAGGATTAGCTCGGGTTAAAAATTCTCGTATTCTCATTGCTTCTACCTCTGAAGTGTATGGAGACCCTTTGGTACATCCCCAGAGCGAGGACTATTTCGGGAATGTAAGCCCCATAGGTCCCAGGGGAGTCTATGATGAAGCCAAACGCTTTATGGAATCCATCACCATGGCCTACCACAGGCACCATGGCCTGGATACCCGCATCGTCCGCATCTTCAACACCTACGGCTCCCGCATGCGCCTCAACGACGGAAGGGTGGTCCCTGCCTTTATGGGACAGGCCCTCAGGGGAGAGAACCTGACGGTCTTCGGGGACGGTTCACAGACCCGTTCCTTCACCTATATCGACGATCAGATCGAGGGCATCTACAGACTCTTGATGAGTTCCTATGTGGAACCCGTCAACATCGGAAACCCAGACGAGACCACCATCCTGGAATTCGCCCAGGAGATCATCAAGCTCACGGGCACCGACCAAAAGATCGTCTTCAAACCCCTGCCCCAGGACGACCCCTTGCAACGCCAACCCGATATCAGCAGGGCCAAGGAAGTTTTGGGTTGGGAACCCCAAGTACACCGTAGGGACGGCCTGAAGAAAGTCTATGACTATTTCAAATCCCTCTCCCCGGAGGCCCTTTGGGAGGCCCATAGAGATTTCTCCCCAAATCCCTAGTCAAGTTCCCTTCAAAGCTTATTTTTGCCAAAAGATCGATCCATGAACATTCTGGTCCTGGGATCTGGCGGGCGGGAGCATGCCATGGCCCTTAAAATCTCACAGAGCCCATTGACATCAAAATTATTCGTTGCCCCCGGCAATGCGGGAACTTCTTCCATCGCCACCAACGTGGAGGTGGGCGTAAACGATTTTGAAGCCATAAAAAAACTGGTCCTTACCGAAAGTATTGAACTGGTGATCGTGGGGCCCGAGGACCCCTTGGTCAACGGCATCCACGACTTCTTTTTGGACGATCACGAATTAAGGGACATCCCAGTCATTGGCCCCCAAAAGGCCGCCGCGGCCCTGGAAGGCAGTAAGGAATTCGCAAAGGCCTTTATGATGCGCCATGGTATTCCCACGGCAGCCTACCAAAGCTTCACTGCCGAAACCCTTTCCACAGGCCTTTCCTTTTTGGAAACCCTTTCCCCTCCCTATGTCCTAAAAGCCGATGGCTTGGCCGCAGGCAAAGGCGTATTGATCTTGGATGATCTGGAAGAGGCCAAGAGGGAACTCAGATCCATGCTCTTGGATTCCAAGTTCGGACAGGCCAGTGCCACGGTGGTCATCGAGGAATTCCTGGACGGCATCGAACTCAGCTGTTTTGTGCTTATCGACGGGACCCACTACAAGATCCTTCCCACCGCCAAGGATTACAAACGAATCGGGGAGGGGGACAGCGGACTCAATACTGGGGGCATGGGAGCCATTTCCCCGGTTCCCTTTGCCGATTCCACCTTTTTGCACAGGATCGAGCATGAAATCGTCAAACCCACCGTAGAAGGCCTTAAAATGGACAAACTTCCCTATGTGGGCTTTATCTTCATCGGGCTGATCAAAGTAGGAAACGATCCCAAGGTCATCGAATACAACGTACGCATGGGGGACCCCGAGACCGAAGTGGTCTTTCCAAGGGTAAAGAACGACCTGGTGGAGGTCTTTTTGGCCATGGCCCAGGGAACTTTGAACGAAATCAAACTGGACATCGACCCGCGTACGGCCACCACGGTCATGGCGGTATCCGGGGGCTATCCCGAAAGCTACCACAAGGGAAAGAAAATAACTGGCCTGGAACAGGTTTCGGGTTCAACGGTATTCCATGCAGGCACCAAAACAATGGACGGAGAGGTGGTCACCAACGGGGGACGGGTATTGGCCGTGACCTCCCTGGGCGAAGACTTTAAAAAAGCTCTGGAAACCTCCTATAAAAAC
>CALDPL010000480.1 GCA_937911965.1 uncultured Allomuricauda sp.
GGGACCCGGGGCCTCCGCATCGAACAACTGCATGCCCCCAATCCCCAGTAGGGGGAGGATGGCGATGGCCAAAACAATGATCCCCATCCCTCCGATCCAATGGGTCAGGCTCCGCCAGAGCAGAATCCCCTCGGGCAAGGCCTCGATATCGTCGATGATCGATGCCCCAGTGGTGGTATAGCCGGAAATGGTCTCGAAAAAAGCATCCGTTACCGTGTCGATGGTCCCGGTGAAAAGATAGGGCAACATGCCCGAAAGGGACATCACCAACCATCCAAAGCAGACCACGACATAGCCTTCCCTTTTCTTGACTTCCTTGCTGTGCCCCCGGGTCCTGAACATGGCCAGGGTCCCCAACAGCATGGTGACGATCGCGGCCAGGGCAATTTCCATGGTGGCCCCGTCCCCGTACAGGGCACTGCAAAAGGTGGCCAAAAGCATAAAGGACCCATTGCAGAGGAGCAAAAGCCCCATGATGTGGGTGATGATGGCCGTGTTGAGTCCCATTACAGGAAGAGTTTTTCAATCTTGGATATGGCCTTGGGCAGGCAACATACCACCACCTTGTCCCCCTGCACGATCCTAAAGTCCCCCAGGGCGATGATCCCCTCCCCATTGCGGATGACCCCGCCGATACTTGCCTCCCGGGGAAAGTCGAGTTCCTTGATCTTCTTGCCGGTCACCAGGGAAGTGGCCTTCACCTCAAACTCGAGGATTTCGGTATTTAGGTTGTTCAAACGGGTCAAGGCCAAAACCTTTCCCTTTCTGACATGCCTGAAAATGCTGTTGGCCGCCAAGAGTTTCTTATTGATCAGGGTGTCCACCCCTATGGATTGGGAAAGTTGGAAATAATCCGTGTTCTCGACCATGGCTATGGTCTTTTTGATCCCTTTGCTCTTGGCCATCAGGCAGCTCATGATATTGGTCTCCGAATTTCCTGTGACCGCGATAAAGGCATCCATGGATTCCAGATTTTCTTCCTCCAGGAGCTCCACGTTCCTCCCGTCCCCATTGATCACCAGGGCATGGGGCAGAAGATCGGCAATGTCAAAGGCTTTCTCCTTGATTTTTTCAATAAGTTTTACATTGAACTTCTTCTCACAGAGGTCCTTTGCGGTTTTGATCCCGACCTTGCTCCCGCCCAAGATCATTACGTTCTTGATTTCCTGCCGCCGCATCCCGGTGAGCTTATAGAGTTCCTCCACGCCCTCGTCCGAAGTGATGAAATACACCTGGTCCCCTTCCTTGAATACGGTGTCCCCCCTGGGAATCAAGGTGAATTGGGTACCCATACGCTGAAGTGCGATGGGCATGAAATGAAGTTCCGGGAAAATGCGGGCGGCCTGTTGCACCGAATTGCCCACAAAGGGCGCGGTCTTGGGAAGCACCACCCCGAACATGGTCAACAGCCCGTCCTCGAACTCATAGGTGTCGTTGAAGGCCGATTGGTTCAGCATCAATTGGATCTCCAGGGCCGCCAAGCGCTCCGGGGAAATGAGCTCGTCGATCCCCAGTTGCCCAAAATTAATATTGTCCCTGTTGTCCATGAATTCCGGGTTGGAGATCCGGGCTATGGTCCTTTTGGAGCCCAATTGTTTGGCCAACAGGCAAAGGGTGAGGTTGGTGGTCTCCGAGGCGGTGACCCCCACGACAAGATCGGAATCCTCCACCCGGGCCTCCCGCAGTACCCGGATCGAAGTGGCGTCCCCCCGGAGCACCAGGATGTCCAAATGGGTGTCCGCATAATAAAGGCGCTCCTTGTCCGTGTCGATCAAGGTGATTTCCTGGGCCTCATAGGACAAAAGTTTTGCCAGATGAAAGCCTACTTCCCCGGCACCGGCGATAATGATCTTCATGGAGTGGAATATATACTGTTATCAGTTCGTTCCAAAGACCATGCCCGCATCGGGATCGAGAAGGTCAAAGGGGGTCCATATGCCATAGTACTGTCAAAATACGGAAAAGATTCCCTTAATTCGGAGCAAAATTACACTTTTATTTTGGTCCCCTCCCCTGAGTCGAAGTTGTATATTTGCCCTCAAAACAGGCACAATGGACAAAAAGGTGACCCCGTACAAGGAATCCTCCCTGGGAAAAAAGGAACAGGTCAAGCAGATGTTCGACACCATTTCCGGGGACTATGACGGACTGAACCGGATCATCTCCCTGGGCACCGATATCAAATGGAGGAAGCGGATCGTATCCCTGCTCGCGAAAGAATCCCCAAGGAAGATTTTGGACATTGCCACGGGCACCGGGGACCTTGCCATCGCCCTGGTGGGAACGGGGGCCGAAAAGATCGTGGGCCTGGACCTCTCCCCCGGCATGCTGGAAGTGGGAAAGGCCAAGGTATCCAAAAAAGGCCTGGACCACACCATTGAAATGGTATTGGGGGACAGCGAGGACCTGCCCTTTGGGGAGGCTTCCTTTGATGCCGTGACCGTGGCCTTTGGGGTACGGAACTTTGAGAATCTGGACCTCGGCCTTCAACAGATCTACAAGGTCCTGCGCCCTGGCGGAAAATTGGTCGTCCTGGAAACATCGGTGCCCACCAAGACCCCCCTGAAACAGGGGTACCGCTTCTATACCAAGTATCTGTTGCCGCTGATGGGCAAAATCTTTTCCAAGGACCGGGCGGCCTATGCCTACCTGAGTGAATCCGCATCCAAATTTCCACATGGACCGGCCTTCAACAATATTTTGACCAAAAATGGGTTTATAGCAGTAGAGAACAAACCCCAGACCCTGGGAGTAGCCACCATATATGTCGCCACGAAACAACGCCACTAAAATCCTCCTGTTCCTCTTTGGGCTGTTCCTTATGGCCGGGCAAGGGGTCCATGCCCAGTTCGGGGGCGATCCCATTCTCAACCTCCAGAACGAGGACAAACAGTTGTTG
>CALDPL010000481.1 GCA_937911965.1 uncultured Allomuricauda sp.
CCCATAGTGGATACCTGGTGGCAGACCGAGACCGGGGGAATCCTGATTTCCCCGATCCCTTTCATCACCCCGACCAAACCCACTTATGCCACCCTTCCCTTACCGGGAATCCAACCGGTCCTAATGGACGGGGAAGGGAAGGAGATACGGGAGAACCAGGTCGATGGCCGACTGTGCATCAAATACCCCTGGCCGGGCATGGCCCGTACCATATGGGGGGACCACCAACGTTACAAGGAAACCTATTTCTCGACCTTTAAGGGGATGTATTTTTCGGGGGACGGCGCCCTTAGGGACGAAGTGGGCTACTACAGGATCACGGGCAGGGTCGATGATGTGGTGATCGTTTCCGGGCACAATCTGGGTACGGCCCCCATTGAGGATGCGATCAATGAGCATCCCGCCGTGGCCGAATCCGCCATTGTGGGCTTCCCGCACGACATCAAGGGCAATGCCCTGTACGGTTATGTCATTTTAAAGGAAACCGGGGAATCCCGGGACCGCAACAACCTTGCGAAGGAGATCAACCAAGTGATCGCCGAACATATTGGACCCATTGCAAAATTGGACAAAATCCAGTTTGTGGAAGGCCTTCCCAAAACCAGGTCGGGCAAGATCATGCGGCGGATCCTCAGGAAAATTGCCTCCGGGGAAACCAACAACCTTGGGGATACTTCCACCCTCTTGAACCCGGAAGTGGTGGAACGCATTATCAAGGACCGTCTCTAGGCTAAAAGCCGAACCTCGGTGGATTTTGTTTTCCAAAGAGTTCCTTGAGGGTCTTTGGGGAGAGTTTGTCGAGGATTCCCATAAATGCAATGGCCGTGATCAGGGCATCGCCCAAGGCGGTATGCCTGTCCTTTTTGGATATCCCAAATTTGTCGGCCAGATCGTCCAGGCTGTATTTTTCCTTTTTGTGCAGCAGGGAGGAGACCAATAGGGTCCGTTTGTACAACAGGGCCGTATCCAGGGTGCGGTTCCTCAATTTGGGCAAGCCGTTGCGTCCCAAGGCCGCATTGATCATGTGAATATCGAACATGATGTGATGGCCCACCAGGACATGGTTCCCGGCATAGGCGAGGAACATTTTTAAAAGCTCAGGCTCGCTTATCCTGGGCTGAATCCCCTTTTTTCGGATGCCGTGGATCTTGGCAGTCTGGGCATTGTAGTGCTCCTGTTCCACAAAGAGCTCCAAGCTGTCCCGGACCACGATATTCCCCCGTTCAAGCTTAAGGGCTCCTAGACAGAGTATTCTGTCTTTTTGCAGGTCAAAGCCGGTGGTCTCGGTATCCAGTACGACAAAGGTATTATCGCCCACATTTTTTGGCAGGTCCTTTTCGAAACCCTCCAAATATTCCATCCAATATCCGGGAAGGTCTGTCCGCTTTTTTTTGGAGAAGAACCAAGTCACCGCAAAAGGGTCTTTAGTTGGAACCTAATTTCGAGCAGGGCCTGTATTTCCTTGATGGTCTTGAAGGTCCTTTTGAGTTTGATCCGCTCTTCCTTGCCCAATTGGTCCAGGGCGATGAACCTCCCTGAATCATTGTGAAGAAGACCCTGTCTGGTCCTGAACTTCAACAGGGCCTTGCTCGCATAGGAGCAGGCCAAATGGAGCTCCCGGTTCTGGGGTTCGAGTTCCGCCAGTTTTTCATAGCGCTCCGCCGTATTGTTTATGGACTTTACCCGATGGGACAGGATAAGGACCCTTGCGGCATCCACCAGGGGCATCAAGGCCCGAAGTTTCAGGTCAAATTGGTTCTTGTGCTGCCCGTCCTGTTCCACCAGAAAATCCCTAAAAAACCCGGAAGGGGAGGGGTTCTGTAGGGACCCACTGGCCAAATGGGCCAAAAACTGTGGATGTTTGCCCGACATTTCAAAAATATGAAGGGAGAGTTCGTCCGCAAGGGTCTTATCCCCATAGCTCACATTGAAATCAAAGAAAATGGAGGACAAAAGGACCTCTTCAGGTCCCGGATTCCCAATCCAATGGGCCGTGACCTGTTTCCATTCCCCAAGGCTGTGGCACCACAGGGGGTTGGAGGCCATCATTTCCGCAGGGCAATATTCAAATCCAATATGGTTCAAGGCTTTGGATATGCGGGAGCCCAGTTCCAAAAAATAGGTCCGTGTGCCCTCGATTGCATCCTCGGGCACATCCTCGTAGAGAATGGCATTGTCCTGATCGGTGTTCAGCAATTGTTCGCCCCGTCCCTGGCTGCCCATGGAGAGCCAGGCGAATTTGACCGGAGGGGGCGTTTCCATTTCCTTTATGGAAAGGAGGACGAGCTTCTTGATGGTGGCATCGTTGAGTTCCGAAATGATTTTGGCGACCAGGCCCATGGGGATGTTCTGGTCCAGATATCCCTGAAGGAGCAATTGGATCCCCTGGCGGATCCGTCGCAATTCCGTGGCGTCCCCGGCCCGCTTTATGGCGCGCATCAATACCATGGGATTGTTCCCCAATGCAAGGATCAGATCGTGTTTGGAGATGATTCCAACAGCCGGGGTATCGGGGGTCCCGTCCACGGTCAGGACCAGGTGGGAGATATCACTTTTCATCATGGCCAATTGGGCCTGGGTCACAGTGAGTTTTCCCGGATAGGTGACCAAGGGGGAACTCATGATGGATTTGGCCGTGGCGGTGATGGGAACCTGCCCGGTGGCCACCTTGTCCCGGAGATCCCGGTCGGTCACGATCCCGACCGACAGCCCCTCCCTGGTGATCAGGATACAGCCCACACGCTTTTGGGACATGGTGCTTGCAAGTTCACTTATCGGGGTGGTTTCGGGACAACTTACCAATTCTTTGGAATAGTCCACCGGATGGAGTCCCATATCCCTGCTTTCCCTGAGGCTGTTCCGGGGTTCCGTCTGCCCGTAAAGTTTTCCCCTATGTCTAGGGGAATAGGGGTTGCGGGTATTGGAGGCAAAACTCTCGATCAAGAAATCCCCGACCCTATGGTTTTCCAGGGCAATGGGCTTGAAAAGGGCAATGGGAACCGCATATAAAATGCTCTCCTC
>CALDPL010000482.1 GCA_937911965.1 uncultured Allomuricauda sp.
GACTCCGCATTTTGATAGGAGACCGCCCTTTGGTGCATGGATTTTAGGGACAATCCCCCAAAATCCAGGGTATTCGCGCTTTCCATGGAGGCGAACAACACCGCTCCGAGACAACAGTGTTCCACAAAATATAGACTGCCCCGGGACTGCCCCGTTTCAGCTTGGTTCTCCGTATAGATCTTAAACCTGAATTCCGGATGTTCCTTGCCCAGGTTTGCGACCAATTTCAAAACATCGGGCGGAATCGGATCAACGTTTGCCTCTGCAATAAGGGTGACGATCTGGTACTCGAGGTCCCCTTCCTTTTGCAATTCGGATAGAAATACAGAATCCAGGGCGATTCTTGCGGAAAGTTCCTCCAACATTTCGGAAAGTTCCGCTTCGAGCTCAAAGTTCTTTGGAAAATTAAAATCTCGTATCATGGTCCTATGTTTTAAAGGGTTAATGATCAGGCCAACCCCTGGGGAATTTGCCCAGGGCGATATTACGGACACATTTTAAGTTCTCCTAGGAATTCCAGTTGTACTTTACTACTTTTCGAGCGTAGTTTACCACTCCCCAAGCCGCTCCGGGCCTAGGTTTTCCGATTGATCGAGGCCAAGGGCCCAACCGACCCCCGGGTCGGTTTTGTAAAAACAGCCCCCTTGAAATCCCCGATAAAACTTGGAATTGAATCGACGGGCTGCCCCGAATAGGGTCCTCTCGGGAACCCACCGACCGATCGGTCGGTTGATGGGGCAGCATTTCTCCCATGGGGACCTCCGCAAATTGATGTTTTTTTAACCCCGATGGGGCAACTTTGGCATTTCCATTGGGGCCCGATGGGTTACCTTTGTCCAAACACGACTGAAATGCTCGAAGGCAAATCCATAGGCTTGGTACTCTCCGGGGGAGGGATCCGTGGGATGGCCCATATCGGCCTGATCAAGGCCATGGAACAGCACGGCCTGGCTGCCCAACGGGTCTGCGGCACTTCGGTGGGCGCCCTGGTCGGTGCCCTGTACGCCAGTGGGAAGTCCGTGGAGGGCATGCTCGACTTTTTTCGGGAAACCCCCTTGTTCAAATACAGCCTGTTTGCCATCAACAAGCCCGGATTCATCGCCACGGAACGCTATGTCCCCATCTTTGAGGAATTCTTCCCCCACGATAGCTTTGAGTCCCTGAAAATCCCGCTATTGGTGGTGGCCACTGATTTGATGAGCGGTACGGAAACGGCCTTTGACAGTGGACCGTTGATCAAGCCCCTCTTGGCCTCGGCGGCCCTGCCCCCGGTATTCTCCCCAGTGGAGATCCAAGGGAAGCTCTATGCTGATGGGGGGATCATGAACAATTTCCCCAAGGAATACGTGGAAAAGGACTCGGACTTTATCATAGGGAGCAATGTGTCGATCACCGTTCCCCTGGAGAAGAAGGACCTGAAGAACCCCCTGCAGTTGGCGGGGAGGGTGACCAGTTTGATGGTGCACGCCTCCAGCCATGAAAAGCTGAGGGAATGCGATCTCTACATCGAGCCCATGGCCCTGGACAAAATCGGGGTATTGGACAAAAAGGGATTGGAAAAGGCCTTTACCATCGGCTACGACCACGGCAGCATGGCCATTGAAAAGTTTTTGAAGGAAGGCCCCAAGGTCTAGACGTCGTCGTAATCCACCTTTAGGGTGGGGGTCAACGGGTGGGCCTGACAGGTCAAGATCAGGCCTTCGGCCACTTCCCCATCGGTGAGGATCTGGTTCTTCACCATTTCGGCCTTTCCCTCGACGATCCTGGCGATACAACTGCTGCATACCCCGCCCTGACAGGAATAGGGGGCGTCGATCTTGTGGTTGAGCACGGCATCGAGGACCAACTGTTTTTTGTCCATGATCAGGGAATGCTCCTCATCGTCCAGGACAACGGTCACCCGGGTCTTGCCCTCAAGTTCCTCGGCCATGGAATCTTCCGTATCCTCGCTGGTGAAGAGTTCGATGTGGATCTTTTCCTCGGCAATTTCATTTTCCTTTAGGGTCCCGGACACCAATTGGACCAATTCCTCGGGTCCGCAGAGGTAAAAGGAATCGAAGGAGGTGCCCTTGAATTTGTTCTTGAGGATAAAGTTCACCGTGGACTTTTCTATATGTCCATAAAGGGCATCTTCCCCTTGCACCCTGCTGTGGACGTGCTGAACGAAAAACCTATCGGTATATTTATCTTGTAGGTCCCTGAGATCCTTGGCGTACATGGTCTCTTCCGGGCTCTGGTTCCCGAATACAAGTACAAAACTATTTTGGGGGTGCGCTTCCAAAACGGTCTGGGCAATGCTCATGATCGGGGTGATCCCACTGCCCGCGGCAAAGGCGGCAACGGTATGGGGTCCCTTCCCCTCATAGACAAAACGTCCCTCCGGGGGCACCACTTCCAAAACATCCCCGGCCCTTAGGTTTTCATTGGCATGGACCGAAAAGGTACCGTTCGGCATCTTTTTTATGCCCACGGTCAACCGTCCCGAGGAAGGGGCACAGGATATGGAATAGGCCCTGCGCAGTTCCTTCCCGTTCTGTTTGTATTTTATGGTGATATATTGTCCGGCCTTGAAGGCATAGGCTTCCCTTAGGGAATCCGGGATCGCAAAGGTAAGGGCCACGGCGTTCGGTGTCAAGGGTTCCACTGAGGCAACGGTCAGGGCATGAAACTCGCTCATTCAATCAAATTTGCTGCAAAATTAAGCATTCATCATCTTTCAAAACTAATTTTGTGAAAAAGCGGGCGTTTTGTAACAAATCGGTTACTTTGTACACTTACAGAAAAAACCACCCAACATGTTCAAACGTTTTACCGGACTGCAATGGAAATCCTTTTATAGGTCGGCCTCCTTCAAGACCGAGATCTGGTTCAAGATCTTGATGGGCTTTGGGGCCCTCTATTGTATTGCGGTCATGCTCGGCCTGGGCCTTGGGGTCTATTTCATCATCGAGGAAGCAGGCCTGGGTGACCCCCTTAGGGTGGTCAACCGCTATCTGATCTATTACCTGGCCTTTGACCTGATGTTGCGGTATATGTTGCAAAAGATGCCGGTGACCAATATCAAGCCGCTGTTGTACCTGCCCTTGAAAAAAAGCCAGGTGGTCAACTTTTCCCTGGGAAAGACCGCGGTTTCCTTTTTCAACTGGTACCACGCCTTTTTCTTTGTTCCCTTCAGTATAATTTTGATCGTCAAGGGCTATGCTCCCTTTCAGGTGATCGGATGGCACCTCGCCCTTATGGCCCTGATCTATTGCAACAACTTCATCAATGTGATGGTCAACAACAAGGATGTTTATTTTTACGTCTTTGTGGCCCTGTTTGCCCTTGCCGGCATTGCTCAGTACTACCAATGGGTCGACATCAGCGTGTACACCAAGCCGCTGTTCGACTTTTTTTACGACCTCCCGTGGACGGCAGTTATCCCTTGGGCACTTTTGATCGGACTTTGTTATTCTTCCTTTTTGTATTTCAAGAGGCATATGTACCTGGACGGGGGATTGGCGGGCAAGACCGAAGAGGCCAGGACCGAAAATCTGGATTGGCTCGACCGCTTCGGAAACCTGGGCACCTTTTTGAAGAACGACATCAAACTGATCAAACGCAACAAGCGGTCCCGGACCGCCGTGATCATGGGCTTCTTCTTTATATTTTACGGCCTGCTCTTCTTTACCGGGGGCATCGAGGCCTATGACAATCCCTTTTGGAAGGTCTTTGCCGGCATCTTCGTCACCGGGGGCTTCCTATTCAGCTTTGGGCAGTACGTTCCCAGCTGGGACAGCAGCTACTACCCTTTGATGATGAGCCAGAACATTCGCTATCGGGAATACCTGAGTTCCAAATGGTATTTGATCATCATCGCCACGGTGATCTCCACGGTCCTGGCCTCTTTTTACCTGTATTTTGGATGGGAGGCCTATGCGGCAGTTTTGGTCGGGGCCATATACAATGTGGGGGTCAACAGCTATCTGGTGCTCTGGGCAGGGGCCTACGTGAAGACCCCCATTGAGCTCACCTCCAACAAAAAGGCCTTTGGGGACAAGCAGGCCTTCAATGCCAAGACCCTATTGCTGACCCTTCCCAAGATCGTCCTCCCGGTGATCATCTATGCCATCGGCCATTTTCTGAGCGGGCCCTTGGCCGGGTACCTTCTGGTGGCCGCCACCGGACTTCTGGGCTTTGTGTTCAAGGGGAAGGCATTTACAATGATCGAAAAAATCTACAAAAAAGAAAAGTACAAGACCTTATTGGCCTACAAACAGAAATAAGATCCACAGCCAACTAAAAACAAGACGACAATCCCATGATCGAAATTAGCAATCTGACAAAGACCTACGGACAGCAGACCGTACTGAACATAGAAGAACTGGAAATCCCGAAGGGGCAGAGCTTTGGCCTGGTCGGGAACAACGGGGCCGGGAAGACCACCCTGTTCAGCCTGCTGTTGGACCTGATACAGCCCAGCAGCGGCCATGTCGTGAACAAGGGGATACAGGTCGATCAAAGTGAGGCCTGGAAACCCTTTACCTCCGCCTTTATCGATGAGTCCTTTTTGATCGGTTACCTGACCCCTGAGGAATACTTTTATTTCATCGGGGAGCTTCGCGGCAGGAACAAGGCCGATGTGGACGCCCTTTTGGCCGGTTATGCCGATTTCTTCCACGGGGAGATCCTCGATCAAAGGAAATACCTGAGGGACCTGTCCAAGGGGAACCAGAAGAAGGTGGGCATCGTGGCCAGCATCATCGGCAATCCCGAAGTGGTGATCCTCGATGAGCCCTTTGCGAACCTGGACCCCACCACCCAGATCCGCTTGAAGGGGATCATCAGGGACCTGGCGGCCAAGGAAGGGGTCACCGTTCTGGTATCCAGTCATGACCTGATCCATGTGACCGAGGTCTGTGAGCGGATCGTGGTGTTGAACAAGGGAGAAGTGGTACGGGACATCCACACCTCCACCGAGACCTTGAAGGAATTGGAAACCTTCTTCGGGGGCTAGGGAAGGGATCCCCCCTTTTGTTAAATGTGCATTTTGCCGATGGACCCAATAATAATCCCGAATATTTTGAGTTAAGGTTAGACAAGACCATCGGTAATTTTGAAGCTGCGCCACATTCTCATTCTAGCCGTCCCCATGGGAGGACTCCTGCTCGCTTCCTGCTCCACCCAAAAGGACAGGTTCATAAACAGGAACTGGCACGCCCTGAACACCAAGTACAACACCCTGTACAATGGCAATATCGCCTTTGATCGTGGTCTCGGGGAGATCGATTCCAGATATAGGGACGACTATTGGGAAGTCCTGCCGGTGGAACGTCTGGAGGAACCCGAACACATCAGCCTGGATTCCGAGGACAACAATCCCAACTTTGTCATCGCCGAGGAGAAGGCCACCAAGGCCATCCAAAAGCACAGCATGGAAATTGGCAATCAGGAACGCAACCCACAGACGGACGAGGCCTTTCTCCTCTTGGGCAAGGCCCGCTATTTTGACGGCCGTTACATCCCGGCCCTGGAGGCCTTCAATTATGTGCTGTCTAAATATTACACAAGCGACAAGCTCAACGAGGCCACCATCTGGAGGGAAAAGACCAATATGCGTTTGGAAAACCCCGAACTGGCCATCAGGAACCTCAAGAGGCTGATAAAGCAGGAAGAGCTGACGGACCAGGAATACGCGGATGCCAATGCGGTGATGGCCCAGAGCCATATCGACCTGAACCAGCCCGATACCGCCATCCAAAGGCTCAAACTGGCCCAGGCCCTTACAAGGAAAAAGCCGGAGCAGGGCCGCTACCTCTTTATCATTGGACAATTGTACGATCGATTGGGACATAGGGATTCCGCCAATTACGCCTATGACCGGGTCATTGCCCTCAGACGGAAATCCCCCAGGGTCCTGATGATCAATGCCGAACTCGGCAAAATCAGAAATACCCCCCTGACGGATGCCAATCGGGAACCCCTCCTGGAATTTCTCACGGAATTGGAAGAGAACCGGGAGAACCGGCCCTTTCTGGACAAGATCTACAGGGAAAAGGCCCAGGTCCACCTGGCCTATGGACAGGACAGCCTGGCCCTGGCCTATTACAACAGATCCCTGAGGGCCACAACGGGGGACCGCAAGCTCATGGCCCTGAACCATCAGAGCCTTGCCGACCACCATTTTGACCGGGGAAACTACAAGATTGCGGGTGCCCATTACGACAGCACCCTGACCCAATTGCCCGAGAACACCAGGACCTACCGCGACATCAAGAAAAGGCTGGACAACCTGGAGGATGTCATCAAATACGAGGACGTGGCCCAATACGCCGATAGCGTGATCACCCTGTACGAAATGCCCGAGGCGGGACGTCGGGCCTATTTTTCGGCCCATATCGCCGATCTGAAAGCCCGGGAGGAAGCGGCCGCCAAAAAAGAGCTGCAACGCATAGAGGCAGGCTTCGCCACCTTTGCCAAGAGCAAGGGGGGCAGACAGAACCAGGGCAAGTTCTATTTCTACAACATCACCAGTCTGGGCTATGGGAAGAACGAGTTCAATACCCGTTGGGGCAACCGCAGCCTGGAAGACGATTGGCGCTGGAGCGACAAGGCCAGGTCCCTGGCCCCCCAGGACGGGGCAGCGGAAATCGCCGAACTGGGTTCCCCCGATCCCCAAGGGGAGCAAAAGTATTCCCTGGAGCACTACCTCTCCCAGATCCCCACGGATGTCAAAACGATCGACAGCCTGAGGGCCGAAAGGAACTTTGCCAATTACCAACTCGGACTCATCTACAAGGAAAAGTTCCGGGACAATATGTTGGCCGCCGAAAAGCTTGAGCGGGTGTTGGCCTTAAATCCGGAGGAACGATTGATCCTGCCTTCCAAGTACAACCTGTACAAAATATACGAGGAAGCGGGAAGCCCCTTGGCCCAGGGCATGAGACAGGATATTGTGACCAACCACCGGGGCAGCCGCTATGCGGAGATCCTGTTGAACCCCCAGGCGGTGGCCCAGGGGGACGTGGACAGTCCCGAGGCCCGTTATTCCGAGCTGTACAAGGCCTTCGAGCGGCAGGAGTTCCTCGAGGTCATCGCCCAATCGGAAGCCTATATCAACCAGTATACCGGGGACCCCATGGTGCCCAAGTTCGAAATGCTCAAGGCCAGTGCCATAGGCAGGATCCAGGGATTTGACGCCTTTAAGGAGGCCCTGAACCATGTGGCCCTGAACTATCCCAATGTGGAAGAGGGCAAAATGGCCGAACAGATGATCCAGGAAAGCCTTCCCCAATTGGAGAACAGCAAGTTCTTCCCCGAGGCGGGGGCGGACGGCCCGGGGAACTGGAAGCTGGTGTTCCCTTTTGAGAGGATGGAGGAGGACAGGGCCAGGCAGCTCCGGGATCGGCTCTTGAAGGCCATCTCGGATCTGCGCTACGACAACAAGGTCTCCAAGGACGTATATTCCCTGGACCGACAGTTTGTGGTGGTGCACGGATTTCCTTCCAGGGACTTTGCCCTGGGTTTTGCCGAACTCATAAAAAACAACAGGGACTATCGCATTGCCGATTCGAATTTTGTAGTTTTATCGGCCAACTATAAAATCATACAGGTCCATAAGAATTTAGAAGCATATCAAGTACAGTTTTAACCCCAAAATCCAAGAACAACATGTTTTCCGACAACAAAAAACCCAGACCTATGACTGAATTTGGCGGGCAGCCCAACAGAATTGAGAAGAACACCAAGATCAAGGGGAACATCACCTCCGAGGCCGATTTTAGGATCGATGGCAAATTGGAGGGCAATGTGAAGACCTCCGGGAAGGTGGTCATCGGAAAGGATGGCTACATCAACGGGAAGGTGGAATGTGTCAATGCGGACATCGAGGGCAAGTTCAACGGGGAGCTATTGGTCAAGGACCTGCTTTCCCTGAAGGCATCCGCCCTTATCGAGGGAACGGTGAGCGTTTCCAAACTTTCCGTGGAGCCCGGTGCCACCTTCAACGCCTCCTGCACCATGGGCAAGGGAGCGGTTCCCGCCTCTTCCCCGGCCCCCGCTTCCAGAACGGAGCAAAGCAAGAGCAATGAACCCGCAAAAGTCACCCAATAAGCTCAGGGACAATCTGAACAATGCTGCCCGTTTGTCCGGTGCCGCCATACAAATGGGCATTGTCATTTATTTGTCGGTGCAGGGAGGCAAATGGCTGGATGCCCATTACGGGACCCAGAAGGTCTTCCTGCCCATCTGTACCTTATTGGGGGTGGCCATATCCATCTACCTGGTGGTGCAGCAATTAAAAAGGATCAAGAATTGAACATCAGGCGCCTGCCCTTTGTCTTCCTCCTCTGCCTGCTCCTGGGCACCGGCCTACTTTTTCTCGGCCATGGCCTGCTGCTCGGGAACCTTGGCCTGGACCCCTATGGGAACCAATTGGCAAAGAGCTACCTGATCAACCTCTTGATGGCCGCAGGGATTTTTTTTGCCATATACCGATTCAGAAACAGGTACAGAAATCTTTTGGGCTTCTTTTTTCTGGGCGGCAGCCTTCTGAAATTTGGCATTTTCTTCATTTTTCTCTATCCCGGTTACCAGGCGGACGGCCAATTGGAACGGGTCGAGTTCCTCGCTTTTTTCGTCCCCTACCTCAGCTGCCTTTTTTTGGAGACCTTTTTCTTGGTGAAACTCCTTAATAATGTGGATTGAAGCCCTGATTTTTAACAATTGGGAATAGGAGTGAAATAAAGTGACAAAAGCTTTTTTCTTTTGAAGGAGGGGCGTATTTTTGCACAAATTTTCAGGACCCTTAGTTGCAGTCGTATGCGATATTCGTTTTTGAGTAAAAAGTTTGTTGCCGTTTTCATCTTGATCACCGGGGCGCTATCGGCCCAAAATCATGAAGGGGGCACGGATTCGACCCCCCACGATCTGAAGACCCAGATCAAGGAATACATCGACCACCACCTTTTGGATTCCCATGATTTCAACCTCTATTCCTATACCACGGATTCCGGGGAGCACAAATACGTCGGGGTTCCCTTGCCGGTGATCCTTTGGGACGAAGGGCTGAAGGTCTTTTCCTCCGCCAAATTGGGCCAGGGGGAAAGTGTGGCCGAGGTGGACGGGAATTACTACACCCTGTACCACAACAAGATTTACCGTACGGATGCCCAGGGCACCCTCAACTTTGGGGCCCATGCCGAAGGGGACACCCATGTGGAGGACGCCTTTGGGGAGAACCTCGTGGTCAGTGACGCCCACCCCACCAATGTGAAGCCCTTGGATTTATCGATCACCAAGAACGTGGTCTTTATCATTGCGGTCAGCCTATTGATGGTACTGATGTTCCGGTCCATGGCCAAGAGCTATGAAAAGAACGGCCTACCCACAGGAATCGGCCGGATCTTGGAACCTTTGGTGCTCTTTGTCCGTGACGACATCGCCCGTCCCAATATCGGGGAGGGGAAGTACAAAAAATATATGGGCTATTTGCTCACCGTCTTTTTCTTTGTGTGGATCATCAACCTCTTGGGGCTGTCCCCCTTGGGCGTGAACGTGACCAACAATATTGCGGTGACCTTTGCCCTGGCGATGATCACCTATCTGATCACCACCTTCAGCGGAAACAAAAACTATTGGAAGCACATCTTCTGGATGCCCGGGGTGCCCTGGCCCATGAAGATCATTTTGGCCCCCATCGAACTGTTGGGGACCTTTATCAAGCCCTTTTCCCTGATGATCCGACTTTATGCGAACATCACGGCCGGGCACGTGGTGATGATGAGCATCATCGGCCTCATGTTCATTTTCAAGGGCTGGATCGGAAGTTCGCTTTCCTTTGCACTGGCCTTTGCCCTGGGATTGCTGGAGCTGTTGGTGGCCGCATTGCAGGCCTATATTTTCACCATGCTGTCCGCCCTGTATTTCGGGATGGCCGTGGAGGAGGAACACCATTGAGTTGAACGTTTAATTTAAATCTATATATCATGACAATTCCAAACATCGTAGGTGCCGGTTTGATCGTAATCGGAGCTGGATTGGGTATCGGTAGGATCGGTGGCCAGGCCATGGACGCCATTGCCCGTCAGCCCGAGGCTTCCGGAAAGATCCAAACAGCCATGTTGATCGCCGCCGCCCTTATTGAAGGTATTGGTTTCGCTGCACTTTTTGCATCCTAGTCGACGGCCTTGAGCGTATTGATGGAGCGGCCGTGGCGGTTGGCCATGGCCCTTCATTAAAAATTAAACGGTAAAAAAGCATTAATATAATTTTCATTGCATGGACAAGTTACTCGATCAGTTTTCCCTTGGCCTTTTTTTCTGGCAATTGCTGCTCTTCGTGGCCCTGTTCTTCCTGTTGTACAAGGTGGCCTGGAAACCCATTCTCGGGGCCGTTGAGAAACGGGAGGAGGGCATAAAGGACGCCCTTGAGGCCGCAGAGAGCGCCAAAAAAGAAATGCAGAACGTGACGGCCGATAGCGAAAGATTGCTCAAAGAGGCCCGTGCGGAACGTGACAGCCTGTTGAAGGAGGCCCGGGAAATCAAGGAGAACCTTATTTCGGAGGCCAAGGAACAGGCCCAGGCCGAAGGGGACAAGATGATCAAGCAGGCCCAGGCCGCCATCGATAGTGAGAAGAAGGCCGCCATGGCGGACATCAAGCAACAACTGGCCGGCCTATCCGTGGAGATCGCGGAAAAGGTGATCCGGGAAGAACTCTCCAACAAGGACCGACAACTCAAGTTGGTCAACGGCCTTGTGGACGATATCAAACTCAACTAGGATATGAGCG
This sequence comes from uncultured Allomuricauda sp., assembly GCA_937911965.1. Lineage (GTDB taxonomy): Bacteria > Bacteroidota > Bacteroidia > Flavobacteriales > Flavobacteriaceae > Flagellimonas. The sequence goes on from CALDPL010000482.1 coordinate 10,769, forward strand.
GAAACAGGGCGGCCATACGCTATGCCAAGGCGACTTTGGAACATGCGATCGGGGAGAAGGCCGATGCGGCGGTGAACGCCGATATGGAGCAGATCGCAGCGACCATTGCCGGGAGCGCTGAACTTCGATTGGTATTGGAAAGCCCGGTCATCAAGGCCGAGGACAAGAACAATGCATTGCTTGAAATTTTCAGCGGTGCCAATGGAATTACCAAGGGCTTGATCCAAACCCTTTTGGGCAACAAGAGAATATCCCTATTGCAGGAGGTGGCCCTTAAGTATTCGGACCTGTACCGGGAACTCAAAGGGGAACGCAGGGCCATTGTGACCACGGCGGTCCCATTGAGCGGGGATCTGGAAAAGAAGATCCTTGAAACGGTGACCCGGGCCACGGGCAACCAAGTGAGCCTGGAGAACCGTGTCGATCCGGACATCATCGGGGGCTTTGTCCTTCGGATCGGGGATACCCGTTACGATGCGAGCATCGCGAGCAAATTGAATGGATTGAAAAGAGAATTTACAAAAAGTCTTTAAACCAAAACGAGCCGCTGTGCCCTAGGTCGCGGCAACAATGTTTTATATTCTAATCTTATGGCAGGAGTAAAAGCCGCTGAGGTTTCAGCAATTTTGAAAAAACAATTATCAGGCTTCCAGGCAACCGCTTCCCTGGATGAAGTGGGTACCGTATTGACCGTAGGGGACGGTATCGCCCGGGTTTACGGCCTTTCCAATGCCCAATACGGGGAACTCGTGGAGTTCGACGGGGGGATGCAGGGACTGGTTTTGAACCTGGAAGAGGACAATGTGGGAGTGGTATTGTTGGGTCCATCCAAGGAAATTGTGGAAGGGGCAACCGTCAAAAGGACGGAACGCATCGCCTCCCTTAAGGTTGGTGAGGGCATTGTTGGCCGGGTCATAGATACCTTGGGCAAGCCCATAGACGGCAAGGGACCCATTACAGGGGACACCTATGAGATGCCCTTGGAGCGCAAGGCTCCCGGGGTCATCTTCAGACAGCCCGTGAACGAACCCTTGCAGACGGGCATCAAGGCCATCGACGCCATGATCCCGGTCGGAAGGGGACAAAGGGAATTGGTGATCGGGGACAAACAGACCGGTAAGACCACGGTTTGTGTTGATACCATTTTGAACCAGAAGGAATTTTACGATGCCGGACAGCCGGTATATTGCATCTATGTCGCCATAGGCCAAAAGGCTTCCACGGTGGCCGCCATTGCCAAGACCTTGGAGGACAAAGGGGCCATGGCCTATACCACCATTGTGGCGGCCAATGCATCGGACCCTGCCCCCATGCAGGTTTATGCCCCCATGGCCGGAGCTGCCATTGGGGAATTTTTCAGGGATACCGGTCGTCCGGCCCTGATCATCTATGATGACCTTTCAAAACAGGCCGTTGCCTACCGTGAAGTATCCCTTCTATTGAGGAGGCCCCCGGGACGTGAGGCCTATCCCGGGGATGTGTTCTACCTTCACTCCAGATTGTTGGAGCGTGCGGCCAAGATCATCGCCGATGATGAGATTGCCAAGAACATGAACGATCTTCCGGAGTCCCTGAAACCCTTGGTAAAAGGAGGAGGTTCCTTGACCGCCCTACCGATTATCGAGACCCAGGCCGGGGACGTTTCAGCCTATATCCCAACCAACGTGATTTCCATCACCGATGGACAGATATTTTTGGAACAGGACCTGTTCAACCAGGGGGTACGACCCGCGATCAACGTGGGGATTTCCGTATCCCGTGTGGGTGGAAATGCCCAGATCAAATCCATGAAGAAAGTGGCCGGAACCCTTAAACTGGACCAGGCCCAGTTCCGTGAACTGGAAGCCTTTGCCAAGTTCGGTTCCGATTTGGATGCGGCTACCCTGAACGTGATCGAGAAAGGACGCAGGAACGTGGAGATCTTGAAACAGGGGCAGAACGATCCCTTTACCGTGGAAGACCAGGTGGCCATCATCTTTGCCGGCTCCAAGAACCTTTTGAGGAATGTTCCCGTGGACAAGGTAAAGGAATTTGAAAAGGACTATTTGGAACTGTTGGGTGCCAAGCACAGGAATGTACTGGACGCCCTCAAAGCGGGCAAATTGACCGATGAGATCGTCGACACCCTGACCAGTGTCTGCAAGGATCTCTCCAGCAGGTATCAATAGGCAATTAAATAACAATACCGTCCTTGAAGGACATGTTTAGAAGAGGCTGATATGGCGAATCTAAAGGAAATACGGAACAGGATTTCATCCATCTCCTCCACGATGCAGATCACCAGTGCCATGAAAATGGTATCCGCTGCAAAGTTGAAGAAGGCCCAGGATGCCATTACGGCAATGCGCCCCTATTCGGACAAACTTACCGAATTGTTGCAGAGCTTGAGTGGTAGCCTGGAAGGGGACGGGGGAAGCAAATATGCGGACAACAGGGTCGTGGAGAAGGTTTTGGTGGTGACCATTACCTCCAACCGGGGACTTTGTGGGGCCTTCAATTCCAATATCATCAAGCAGAGTACTAACCTGACCACGGGCAAGTATGCCGGAAAGCAGGTCGACTTTGTGGCCATTGGAAAGAAGGGGAACGATGCCCTTCATAAGAAGTACAGCGTAGTGGCAAACCACAGCGATGTCTATGACGATTTGACCTTTGAGCACGTTGCCGCCATAGCCGAGTATTTGATGGAAGAGTTCACCAGCGGTCGGTACGATCGGGTGGAATTGGTGTACAACAAGTTCAAGAACGCCGCCACCCAGATCATTATGAACGAACAGTTCCTGCCCATCGTTCCGATGGAAGGGGACAGCTCCAAGGTTGCGGATTATATCCATGAGCCCTCCAAGGAGGAAATTGTGGAACAATTGATCCCCAAATCCTTGAAGACCCAACTGTTCAAGGCCATAAGGGATTCCTTTGCCTCAGAGCACGGGGCCCGGATGACTGCCATGCACAAAGCCACGGACAATGCCACAGACCTAAGGGACCAGCTGAAACTGACCTATAACAAGGCCAGACAGGCAGCCATTACCAATGAGATCCTGGAAATTGTTGGAGGCGCGGAAGCGTTGAACAATTAGGCCGCAGGCCAAATGTTCCCAAAGGCGCGGAAGCGTTGAACAATTAGGCCGCAGGCCAAATGTTCCCAAAGGTGCGGAAGCGCTGAACAATTAGGCCGCAGGCCAAATGTTCCCAAGGGCGCGGAAGCGTTGAACAATTAGGCCGCAGGCCAAATGCTTGGAAACGGTATCCTACGCACTTGCCAAATCCATATCTTCTATACTCAATTTCAGTTTTGGATTGTTCAATTCCTTGATTGTCGTATGGATTTTTTTTCTATCGGATTGAGGTAAAAAAGTTGGAATCAAATCTGATAGATTTATTTTTAAAAGTCGATGGATGACAATCAAATCCTTTAGCGAAAAAGGACTCACTCCATTAATCAGTTCGGACATATAAGATTTACTGCGGTGCCCCAATATCTTTCCGAAATCTTGTTGGGTCAGATTTAAGTTTTTCAACTTCTTACGGATAAGTGCTTTCCTTCGCCAAATGAACAACCTTTCCTTTTCGGCTATCGATTCTGCAAGGTCACTATCTTGTAATTTTTTGACAGGAACGTTGGATTTTGCATTCCAATTTCGGTTTTCGTACTGCTCAATTAAGTCTCTTAGTTTTTTTCTGACAGATTTGTATTTTGGGTTCTCCTTTGAAAGTACTCGCAATTTTCTGTCCGCTATCAATGCCCTTTCAAAATCCAATTCGTTTTGGATTTTTCCAGCTTCAATCAGTTTTGATATATCAAATTGAGTTTTCATGATTTTATTGTTAAATCCAATCATTGGACCTTAACCACTTTTTAATAGTGTTCCTATTGTTCTTGAATGTAGTTTCATATTCTTGATGTGACCCCGCCCATACAACGGTGGCTTCTATATCGTCAAATTCAATCAAAATCATTGTTCTGTGAATGTTGATGTTAAAAAGGTAAAAACCGTCACTATGCACATTGTCTGCATCTTTCCTTGTTAAATTCAGTTCAGATTGATTCTTCCATTTACTTTCGGTTATATCTTTAATCAACTGGTCTACAGCTTTGGTCAAAGGCACATTTCCTTTGTTTTTTCTTTTTAGTTTTTCCAATAATTTTTTATTTGTCAATCTCATCTGTCATTGCAAATATACAAATAGTTCTTATTATATCCGAACTATTCTATTTGCTGATATTCCCTGTTTCCAGTGGGTTCGCTGCACCTGAAATTTCGGCGTCCCCATGCTGGTGGGATTGAATGGCTTGGAGGCATCTATGATAATTTTGATTAGAGTATAGGGATTGGGGATGTATTTGCCCACAAGAGGCCCGCTATCCTATGTAGTGGCCTTTTCCCTTGCCCACTATTGCGACTGAAGCCTTTTGTGTAACTTAGTTGCGCCTAAGCAAGGCCAAATAAGAACAGACTTCCGTTGAATCCATTAAAGAAGCTATTTAAGCAGACCTTTGTCTATGGCCTGGCCACAGTGTTGCCAAGGGTCATTTCCTTTTTTCTGCTTCCCTTGTACACGGCAGTGTTCGAGAATGCTTCGGGCTATGGGCAATACACCAACATCTATGCCTGGATTGCCATATTCAATGTCTTTCTGGCCTATGGAATGGAAACGGCCTTCTTCCGCTTCTATCATAAAAGTGATGACAGATCAAAAGTGGTCTCCACTTCCTTGATTTCCCTTTTGGGCACTTCCCTGTTGTTCTTGATTCTGGCCCTTTCCCTTAAGGAATGGCTTGCAGGAATTACCAACATCAACCCGGACTATCTGGAGTTCACCACCTATATTTTGGTCCTGGATGCCCTGCTGATCGTTCCCTTTGCCCTGCTGAGGGCCCAGGAAAGGCCCATGCGCTATGCCCTTTTAAAGACCATTAACGTGGCCATCAACCTGATCTTGAACGTATTCTTTTTGCTGCTTTTGCCCAGGTTGGCACAAGAGGCCGACGGGGGGTTGTTCAATGCTATGTTCCGGCCTGATTGGGAAATCCACTATGTGCTGATCGCCAATGTGATTGCCAGTGGCATTACCCTTTTGATCTTGTTGCCCACCTATATTGGGGCCAGCTACCGATTTGACACCGAGCTTTGGAAGCGGATGATGAAGTATGCGGGCCCGGTCATGGTGGCCGGAATCGCCTTTACCATCAACGAGGTCCTGGACAAGATCCTGCTCACCGAACTCCTGCCGGAGGATATTGCGGAGTCCGAGGTCGGAAAATATGCGGCCTGCTATAAATTGGCCATGTTCATGACCCTCTTCGGCACAGCCTTCAGAATGGGGGTGGAGCCTTTTTTCTTCAGCCATGCCAAGTCGGAAAGACCCCAAAAGACCTACGCCCAGATCACCAATTATTTTGTGGTGCTGGGAAGCATCATCCTTTTGGCGGTCATTGCCTTTGTGGACCTGATCGGGGCAGCCCTTTTGAACAACGAGGTCTATTGGGAAGCCCTGGATATTGTCCCTCTGATCTTGCTGGGCAGCTTCTGTCTGGGGATCTACCACAACCTTTCGGTCTGGTACAAGGTTACGGACCGGACCAAATACGGGGCCTATATCTCCTCGGTGGGGGCCCTGATTACCCTGGCCATCAATCTGGCCCTGATTCCCAGCATGGGGTATATGGCATCCGCCCTGGCCACCCTGGCGGCTTATGGCAGCATGATGCTGTTGTCCTATTGGCTGGGGAGGAAATACTATCCGGTGCCCTACAATATGCGGAAAATCGGATTTTATATGACAGTATCCATAGTGTTTTCAGGCCTTTCCTTCTATGTTTTTAATAGAAATTTAATAGCCGGGGCCATACTACTTTTGCTATTTTTGATGTTAGTATATAAGCTCGAGGGAAATCAACTCAAACGAATATTCATAAAAAGTGGAGATCAAGATCATCAATAAGTCAGGGCATTCACTGCCGAGTTACGAAACCATTGCCTCAGCGGGCATGGACCTAAGGGCCAATCTTGGTTCCCCATTGATTTTGGGTCCCATGGAACGCACCATTGTACCTACCGGTATTTTCTTGGAACTGCCCTTGGGCTATGAGGCCCAGGTCAGGCCCAGAAGTGGTTTGGCGGCGAAAAAGGGAATCACCGTGCTCAATGCCCCGGGTACCGTGGATGCGGATTATAGGGGGGAAGTGGGGGTTATACTGGTGAACCTCTCCAAGGAAGCCTTCACCGTGGAGAACGGGGAACGCATTGCACAAATGGTCATTGCAAAACACGAAAGGGCCCAATGGGTGGAAGTAGGGGAGCTCTCCACAACCGAAAGGGGGGCCGGAGGATTTGGGAGTACAGGTACCATCTAAAGAAGCAAGGACCCGAGGGTATGGATTCATTTGTATAATGTGGCCAAACTAAAAAAAGTTCCGTGAAATGAAGTTTTCCAAAGAATTTAAGGATGCCCTGGCCGATTTGCCTTCCAAGGAAAAGGACAAATTGATAATAAGGCTGTTGAGAAAGGACCGTGCCTTGACCCAAAGGCTTTATTTTGAACTGGTCATGGACAGAACGGTGGATCAGCAGCGGGAGGTGGTCAAGGAAAGATTGTCCCAAAAAATAATCGATACGAGCGAAAATTATTATTCAATCGGCTACCTCAATATGGATGTTCGGTTTATGAGCGGGGACATCAATGAACATGTAAGGATGACCAAGGATAAATTTGGAGAGCTGTCCCTCAATCTATACATGATCAACGGGGTCTTGGAACGGAATCGGGAAAACATCCTGTCCGTCACTCCGGGAAGGGCCCGTAAATTTTGTACGGCCGTTATTGCCAGGGCCTTCAAAATTTTATTGTCCCTTAATAAGTTGCATGAAGATTACTTTTTGGACGTAAAGGAAGATTTGAAAAAGTTGGGCGAATTGATAGGGGATAACCCGTATTTGATGGATTGTGCCATCGATAATGGACTAAATGTAAATTGGTTGATTTTTGGAGAAATTCCAGAAGACCTTGTCGAAATCCACAAAGAGTTGAGGGCTAACGGATATTTAAAATGAGTCGAACGTTGGACAGGTTTCCACAATAAATCAGGAATATGAAGATAATAGTACCCATGGCGGGAAGGGGGTCCCGATTGAGGCCCCATACTTTGACGGTACCCAAACCCCTTATCCCCGTTGCGGGAAAACCCATTGTACATCGCTTGGTCCTCGATATCGCCAAGGTCTTGGGAGAACCCATAGAAGAGGTGGCCTTTATCTTGGGCGACCCCGCCTTCTTTGGGGAGGACGTGGTGGAAAGCCTGATGGAACTGGCCGGTGAATTGGGGGCCAAGGGATCCATTTACAGGCAGGACCAACCTTTGGGGACCGGTCATGCCATCATGAGTGCCGCGGATTCCCTGAGCGGCCCCGCGGTGATCGCCTATGCCGACTCCCTGATCCGGGCAGATTTAAAGCTGGACAAGGAGGCCGATAGCGTGATCTGGGTAAAACAGGTGGACAAGCCGGAGGATTATGGGGTGGTCAAGCTGGGTGCCCATGGCACTATTGTGGAACTGGTTGAAAAACCCAAGGAATTCATCTCGGACCTGGCCGTGATCGGCATCTACTATTTTAAGGACGTGGGGGTACTAAAGGCCGAGTTGCAGCAGGTGCTGGACGGGAACATAACCCGTGGTGGGGAGTATCAGATCAATGATGGGATCAAAGCCATGATGGAAAAGGGCATGAAGTTTGTGCCGGGGAAGGTGGAGCATTGGATGGATTGCGGCAATAAGGAAATCGCCGTGGAAACCAACCAACAGATGCTGGGCTTTTTGGAAGGTGAAGGGGAGATGCTGATGTCAGATTCTGTGCAAATGGACAACGCCAATATCATCCCCCCTTGCTTTATCGGCGAGAACGTGAAACTGAGAAACAGCACCGTGGGGCCCTATGTGTCGATCGGGGACAACACCCTATTGGAAAACAGTACGGTCAAGAACAGCATCATACAGGCCGACAGTAAAATATACAACGCCAACCTGGACCATGCCATGATCGGAAATCATGTGCATTTTAATGGTAAATTTGAATCCATAAGCCTGGGGGACTATTCCGTTTTGAAATAGGTTTCCCCCATTTCAGGTGGATTGGAAGTACGGATCAGATGAAAAGAGCGGTTATTCTTTGGATGGGAGCGGCCATGTCGGCAGTGACATGCGGTCCACTCCTTGCCCAAGAGCAGCAGGCCAGCTCCGAACTCTATCTGGAGGAATACAGCGACGAATTCCAGGAAAACTTCTTTGAGGGACTCAAACAAAAGGGCATAGGGAACCATGACAGGGCCATTGCCCGTTTTTTGAAATGCAAGCAGTTGGATCCCGGGGTCAAGGCGGTGGACCATGAACTGGCCAAGGCCTATTATATGGACAAACAGTATGAACCGGCCCAAGAGTACGCCATTTTGGCCATCAATGCGGCCCCTGGGGATTATTGGATTTTGGACCAACTTATCGCCATTGGGGTGAAATTGGGCATCCCCCTGGAGGCCCTTGGGGATCGGATTCCCCTTGGAAACCCAAAACTGCAGGAGAACCTGGCCCTGAACCTATTCAACAGCGGCAAGTACAGGGAGGCGGAAAAGCTTTTGGAAGCCATGGATCCCTCCCCCCTGCAGCAGGAACTCCTTCGCAAGATCGGGGATTCCCTGCAGCAGACGGCCCGGGAGGAGCCGACCGAAGCCGGGGAAGGTCCTGTCCAAAGGGAGGCAGAGGGCACGGTGGCATCCCTGCGTTCGGAATTGGAGGCCCTGCGTCTGGGATCGGATTGGAGGAATCTATTGGAACGTTCCGGGGAGGCCTTGCAGCTTTATCCGCTCCAACCGTATTTTTACTATGCCCACGGCTTTTCCCTGATCGAGACGGGCCAGGCCCAAAAAGCCGTTGAGGTATTGGAAAACGGTTTGGACTATCTCTTGGACGATGCCGTCCTACAGAATGAATTCTTTAGGGAGTTGGCCCGGGCCCACATCCTTTTGGGCAACACCCAAAAGGCCAATGAATATATGAACAAGATCAATTCGAGAATATAATGGATCACTATAGGAACATCGTGAGGGCAGCCACCCTTATGGTCTTCATCCTACTTTTGGGGGCCTGTCGGAGCAATAGGGCCGTCGTAGGGGAAGAAGTGGACCACGGGATGTCCGTCAGGCAACTGATCGGCAAACATTACGCCACCCAACCCGATTTCAAGACCCTCAGTGCCCGCGTCAAAATTGATTATTCCAACGGGGACAAATCCCAGGGGTTCAATGTAAGCCTGAGGATGGAAAAGGACAAGATCATCTGGATCAGTGGCCCCCTTGGGGTGGTCAAGGCCCAGATCACCCCGGATCGGGTAAGCTTCTACAACAAACTCCAGAATGAATATTTCGATGGGGATTTTGGATATTTGAGCGAACTCTTGGGGACCGAACTGGATTTTGACAAGGTGCAGAACATCCTTTTGGGCAATGCGATGATGGACCTGAGAAAGGAAAGGTACCAATTGGAACACCAGGGGAACCGTTATGAACTCCGGCCCAAAAATGAGCTGCCCTTGCTCAAGACCCTGTTCACCGTGGAGCCCAAATACTATAAGATCGACACCCAGATCATCGCCCAGCCTTTGGATCAAAGACAGCTTATAGCATCCTATACCTATCAGTATATTGTAGGGAGCGCCCTCCCGGAAGAAATTTTGATCGTGGCCGGGGACCAAGGAGAAACAAGCCGGATCCAATTGGAGTTTCGCAACCTGGAGCTGAACCGGACCCTGAATTTTCCCTATCAGATTCCCAAGGGCTACGATAAAATTACATTAAAGTAATATGCAAGGTAAACCTACATATTATATTTACCTACTGGCACTTGTGCTTTTATTTACCTTGCCTATCCATGCACAGACCAGCGAACAGAGCGCCTTGGAGGCCAAACGGGAGAGGCTGCAGGAAGAAATCAAGGAAATCAACCGTCTGCTCTTTGCCGAACGCAAGGAAAGGGGAAGTATCGTGGACCAAATGGAGGCCTTGGACCATAAGATCAATGTGCAGCAGGAGCTCATCCGGGTGACCAACCAGCAATCCAATCTGCTCAATCGACAGATCAATGTCAACATTCGGAGCATAAGCAAGCTCAGGGAGGATCTGGAGGTCCTCAAGAAGGATTATTCCGATTTGATACAAAGGACCTATCAGAGCAAATCGAAGGCGAACCGATTGATGTTCCTGCTTTCGGCGGAAAACTTCTACCAGGCCTTTAAAAGGCTGCAGTATATGCAGCAGTATGCCAAGCACAGGAAGAAACAGGGGGAAAGCATCATTCTAAAGACCCAGGAACTGTCCCAACTCAACCAGGACCTGGTCGCCCAACGCAAGCAAAAGGATCGGCTGCTGGCCGAGAACACCAGGACCAGGAACGAGCTGTCCAAGGAGGTGGAGTCCCAAAGGATCTTGTTGAGGAGCGTTAAGCAGAACGAGGCCAAATACACCGCTGCCATAGCCAAAAAGCAGCAGGAGGCCCGAAAGATAGACCGGGAGATCGAGGCCCTGATAAAGAGTGCCATCGCCAGTTCCAACAAGGAATCGGGCAAGGCCGCCACCAGCGTCACCTTTGCGATGACCCCCGAGGCCAAGCTTTTGGCGGACAACTTTTCCTCCAACAAGGGCAGGCTGATCTGGCCGGTGGAAAAGGGGATCAAGAGCCAGGGATACGGAGTCTATGCCGATAAGCTCTACCCGGGCATCAAACACAGGAACAACGGGGTCACCATCACCACCGACAAGGGAAGCAAGGCCAGGGCCATCTTCGACGGGGAGGTGATCGCCATCATTTCCGTTCCCGGGGGCAGCCGGGGCGTGACCGTCAAGCACGGAAACTACATCAGTACCTATTACAACCTCTCCACCCTCTATGTAAAGAAAGGGGACAAGGTGGCCACCAAGGAAGTTTTGGGGGACATCA
>CALDPL010000483.1 GCA_937911965.1 uncultured Allomuricauda sp.
CCTGGGCAGATCAAAAACGGTCGTGGGCACGATTTCCTGCAGGGCATGTCCGATCAGTTTCCAGTTCACCAAATCCTTGGAATGCAGGATGGGCAGGCCGGGAACTGCGGTAAAACTCGATGCGGTCATATAGTAATCCCCCTCCACCCGGACCACATCCGGATCGGAATAATCGGCATGGAGTACCGGATTTTTATAGGTTCCATCCCCTTGGTCCGATATCCACACCCCGGGGCTTTGAGCCTGTAGAAACGGGATTCCGATCAGAAGGAATAGAATTTTTGAGGAAACATTGTTCATGAAAATGGTCTTATTTGTCCAGGATCAAAGCGGCCATGATAAAGGGTCCGACCCCTTTGGGGTCGTTTGGCCGGATCAATTCGTTCACATAATACCCGTAGGACCCGTCCCGATAGGGGTTGCCCCCAAGACCGGCGACTCCACAAATTTGGTTCAAACTCACTATTCCCCGGGGATCCACTTCCACGAACTCCGCCAACATGGATTCAAAGGCCTCCTCAGCCACCCTTCCATAGCTTTCGGGAAGGTGCCCCTTCGAGGCCCCCTTGGCCAGGGCATATACGAACATGGAAGAAGCGGAGGCTTCCAGATAATTGTCCTCTTTATTCCCTTGATCTAAAATCTGGTACCACAATCCGGTTTTGGGATCCCGATAGGCCGTGATCACTTTTGCAAATTGATCCAGATAATCAATGAGCCTCCCATAGCCGGGATGTTCCTTGGGAAAGAAGTCCAGCACATCCACCAGGGCCATTCCGTACCAACCCATGGCACGGCCCCAAAAATGGGGAGAGGTGCCCGCTTGCTTGTCGGCCCATGCCTGCTCGCGGCTTTCATCCCAACCGTGGTACAACAGGCCGGTCCTGGGGTCCTTGGAATGTTTCTGGATCTGGTCGAACTGCAGGATGATGTCATCCCATGCATTTTGGGCACTTTCCCCTGAATCGAACAGGGCGGTGTATTGCGCATAGAACGGGGCTCCCATATACAGGCCGTCCAACCACATTTGATATGGGTAGACCTGCTTGTGCCAGAACCCTCCCTCAGAGGTGCGGGGCTGTCCCCTGAGCTGCTCCCTGAGCTGTTCGATGGCCTTCCGGTACCTTTCGTCCCCGGTTTGGTCGTAGAGTTCGAACAGGGCAGATCCGGGTTTAATACGGTCTATATTGTAGATGTCCATTTTATAGGTCATGATCTTGGCACTGTCATCGATCATCAGATCGTACCACTGCTTGATATAGGCCCGATAGCGGGAATCCGGGTGCTCCCCGTCCAGACGCTGGGCCGCCAACAGCATCAGGCCATGGGTGTATTCCCATTTATATTTGGTCACAAAATCCAGGGTCCACGCCTCGGGGTTTCGCAGCATTTCGGATTGCATCATCCGCTCGGACCATTTAAGGTCCACGGGGACCGCCAGGTCCTGGGGCGATTCCTGTTTTTTCTTGGGCTGCCCGCATCCAAGGGCAAAAAGCAATAGGACCAAGGTCCCGATCTTAGGGTTCAAATGCTTCATGGTTCCAACCTTCCCTTTTGGTCCAACAATTCCAATTTGGCATCCAGGTCCCCATAAAAATCGGTCTCATTGGCAATTCCGTTCCATTCCTGCTCCCAGGCACCCAAAAAGTAATACCCCACTCCAGATGTGGAAGGCTTGAAGACCACCAAGTGGTCATCCTTTCCATCCACTATGGAATCCACTTCCCCTACCTTGTAGAACAGTGCCATTCCCAATTGGTCGTCATCACCCACCAGGGTCTGGTTTCCATAGGTTGCCAAATAGGCCCATTGTCCCCCGGTTGAGGTTTTGGTCCTTAAGGGAACATGGTCAAATTTGACGATTCCGGTACACAGACCCTCCAATTCAGCGGAAGGTTTCAGTTGTACCTTGGTGAATCGGTCGGTTGGATAAATGCTGAGCCCGGCAGTCAGGTCGATGCCGGTCCCCGCGGTTTGCCAATCGGTATAGGCAATGTCCACCCTGGCAATGTCATCCCCATGGGAGACAGTCGCCTTGGTGCTGCCCACTTTTTGAAAATGGATCACGGAATCCTGGACCAGGCGGCCAAATCCCCCGATTCCCATGGATTTGCCCGCCTTGAGGATATCCATGCCCCAATCCGCCATTTCGTGATAGGAATCAAAACCGTCCTGCCCCACATGGGGCAATACCAGGGAATCCACCTTCTTTCCAAAAATATCAATGGCATTGCGCCAGTCCAGATAGAGCCTATAGCCCACATTCGCATTTTCCCAGCCGGGGCCTTCATACCTTATGTACCAGGTATGGTCGGTATGCTGTTCGGGGATTTCCAGTTCGGTCACCTTCTTGAAAGTTCCCCCGATGTATTCCATATGGCCTCGGGGGCCATCCTGCCATGACCCGCCTTCCTTGACGGAAATCTCCGCATAAGGTGCAGTTTGGGCCGGGGATTGGACCAAGGTATCGGCAGCTTCCTTTTTTTGTTCCTTACAGGAGACCAGCCCCAGAAAAAGCATTGCCATGAGTTTGATGCTGTGTTTCATATCCATTGAAATTATAGGTTGTTATTGTTCTTTGGGTTCCACCCATCGGTTCCCCCCAGTATGTTCTCCACAGTATAGGATTTGGCCTCTTCCCGGTCCAATTGCTTGGCCCAGGCCACCCTTTTCCCGTAATGGGCCCCAGGGCCCTTGGAACCGTACTCCGCATAAAAGGCGGTCTGCTGGGCTTGAGGCTTGTTCCAATCGTGCCAGCCTTCCGGTTTTATATGTCGATCCATAAAGCAATTGATGAACACGGTTTTGGCATGGTCCCTCCAAGGCCTCCCCAGATAAAATGTATTTTCATCGGCGTCCCCGGTCAGGCGACAGTCGATAAATACCAATCCGTGCTCCCGCTGCTTTTCGGTGGAGGCCGCCGTGAGGTAGCCATAATCCTTGGCAAAGATCTCGCACGCCTCAAAAACGGCCGTGGCCCAACCGAATATAAAGTCCACCGTACCTTCAATATAGCAGTTTTTATAATATTGCCGGGTACCGTCCCCTTGCAGGTACAAGGTATCCTGAAAGCCCAGAAAACGGCAGTTTTCAAAGACCACCTTATCCGCACTGACACGGACGGCCACCGCCTGCCCGACCTTCCTTCCATCCCCGGCACTGTTTTCAAAGCTGATGTTCCTGG
>CALDPL010000484.1 GCA_937911965.1 uncultured Allomuricauda sp.
AGAAAAAGGGAGGGGGCATCTTCACTTCAGGGGGATCCATGGCCAATCTTACGGCCGTGGCAACGGCCCGAAGGATCAAATGCGGGGACGATTTTTCCAAAGCGGTGATCTATCTCTCCGACCAGGCCCATTCCTCCAACATAAAGGCCATAAGGGTTTTGGGATTCAGAAAAGAGCAGATTCGCATCATTCCCACCGACAGTGAATTCAAGTTCGGGGTGAGCAAGCTCAGGAACTGTATCGCCAAGGATCGATTGGAAGGCCTGCAGCCCCTCTGCCTGATCGCCACGGCAGGGACCACCAATACCGGTACCGTAGATCCGCTGTTGGAGTTGGGCAAGATCTGCAAAAATGAAAACATCTGGTTTCATATCGATGGGGCCTATGGTGGGGCGGCCTACCTTACCCCCAAGGGCAGGCTATTGATGAAGGGCATCGAAAAGGCGGACTCCCTGACCGTAGATCCCCATAAATGGTTCTTCCAACCCTATGAAATGGGCTGCCTCTTGGTCAGGGACCACAAGCAGCTCAGCCATACCTTCACCGAAAAACCGGAATACCTAAGGGATATAGAGGGCAATACCTCGGAGATCAATTTCTACGACCACGGAATCCAGCTCACCCGTAGGTTCCGGGCCCTTAAATTCTATATGTCCCTAAAGACCTTTGGACTGAAGCAGTTCAGGGATGCCATAGCCTACAGCATCGACTTGGCCGAACATGTGGAGACCCACCTTCGGGGCAGCAAAAGCTGGCAGGTAGTCTTTCCGGCCACCTTGGCCGTGATCAATTTCAGGTACAACCCCATCCAAAAGGATTACGGAGAAAAACAACTGGACCGGATCAACCAATACATATCCGAAAAGGTGGTGGCCTCGAGAAAGGCCCTATTGGTCACCACCCTGCTCCACGGACAGGTGGTGCTGAGAATGTGCCTGATCAACCCCAGGACCAGCATGGAAGATGTGTTGCAGACCCTGGAACTTTGTAAGGAATTTGCCCTGGAATTCGAGGCGCAAGGGAACGGTTCCTGAATTTCAACGGTTCAATCAATACGGTCCAAGTTGTCGTCCACATCCCGGTCCTTGAACTTTGGAGCCTTATTTTCTCCGAAACTGTACTTTAACCCAAAGGCAATTTCTCGGGCATCACCAAAGTATGTTCCATGGGCTTCCCCACCATTAAAGGAAATAGGTTACCCCGAACTCAATGGCCCCGGTCAGGTCGTTCAAACGCGGGGTAGATTGTAGTTTTTCAAAAAATAGTATTGGTCAGGGAAGCATTAAAATTCAATAAAAATCATGAAGTTTACAAGTCAAGGACACAATAGACGTCATTCTCCTATTCCTGGAAATAAAATCAAACTATACTTTTAATTGGGAAAGACTCCTCCAGAGTGGTGTTTAAAGCTCCGTTTTACTAAAAAGGAAAAGTTGTCTCATTGGACTACTTATTGTATATTTGTTCCATGAACAAAAAAAGGGAGCTATACTTTTTCAAAAATTACTTTGAAGACTTTTACGAAGAACAAGCCGATAAAGTAAAAAAGAAAATCATTTGAACTTTAAAGGTCTTTGAGGAAATAGACCGAATTCCCGATACTTATTTAAAACATCTAAAAAATACGACTGGACTATACGAAATAAGAGTTCAGGTCGGAAATAACATTTTCAGGATTTTCTGTTTTTTCGACATGGACAATATTGTGGTTGTTGGCAACGGGTTTCAGAAGAAAACGCAAAAAACTCCGAAACAACAAATTGAAAGAGCAGAACAGATAAAAAAAGAATACTATGAAAGCAAAAAATAAAAATCTAAAAAGCCTCGACCAATTTGTCGATGAAAAATTAGGCAAGAGAGGGACTGAAAAACGTGAGGAATTTGAAGCGGAATATGTCGCTTTCAAAATCGGAGCATTGATTCAACAAGCCAGAGAGGATAAAGGTCTTACCCAAGAACAATTGGCTGAATTGGCGGGAACAAACAAATCTTACATTTCAAAATTGGAACGAAATTTAAAGGACATCCGATTTTCAACCTTACAAAGAATCATTAACGAAGGATTGGGTGGACATTTGGACATTTCCATCAAATTTGAATAAATGACACCTGCGCTCAACATAAACTTTAAGCAATTGATATGAAGCTGATTAAACCAGATGTAAATGTATAAATCAAGGGTTGGTTCATGATTTAAAAATTGAAGCGTAAAATCCCAAATACCCATGGACTAGACCTTCGTTGTGTCAATTAGGTATCAAACAGTAAATGAAAGAATTACAAATAACAGGCGGGGCAAGAGTTGGAATGGCGAATGCTACATTTCCATTTGCTACTTTGAAAGTGAACAAAGATCGTTTGGAACTAAACGCTTCAATTGTTGGGAATCTGACTTTTCAACCTGCCGATATAATTTCAATAAAACCTTATACAATGATTCCTATTCTCGGACAGGGAATAAAAATCAACCACAACGTTTCAACTTATAAAACACAAGTGATTTTTTGGACATTTAAAGACCCAATTTCGGTAGTTCGACAAATCCAAGAAACAGGATTTTTAAATATTGAAAATCAGAGAGATCAGAAAATTGACAGGGCGATAATTGAAAAACAAGCAAAAGGTGGGTTTCCAATCAAAAGAGGATTTGCTATCGGAGCAATAATAGTCTGGAACTTACTTTTTTTAACTGACATTATTCCTTTTTTTCTTGGCGACAGAGATGGAATCCCCATTGGAAACGGAGCTTTGACAGCTATTGGACTTTTATTTCTGACCGCTTTGTTCAGTATGATTTCACCGGATTTTAGGCGACTATTTTTTAAAAGAAAGAAGGGAATTGGGTGATATAAAGAAATTTGCAATTTTTGTAATGATAATAAGTGGATTTATGCTTTTGCAATTAGGAGCAATGGCAAAATTCATGAATTGATAATACGCACAACGACAGCGGCTAATGGCCAGGTCAGAACTACTAATTCGGTTGTCAAATGACGACGGAATCAATCCAAGCTGTTATCAAGATCAAAACCGCAAGGTCGTACGTGTCGTAAAGGATGCGACCGGTATTATTATTGCCGCCGAAAGCGGAGGATGTCCTGATTTTGTAATAAAGGACACAATTGGACCCAGTTTTGGATTGGGACCCTGTAATCTGCCGGATGGGTTCAAGAAAGACGGCCTTAAGATAATCTACAGCGGATACATATTTGATACTTCAGACCTGGATATTTGTGCCGATTTTTTTGAGTTGACGGACATTCGGTCCCTTGATCTTTGAGTCTTGTCCCAACATCAAGAATTCAATGACGGGAACCCAATGATACATCAACCTTTGAACCCGAATGGGACACCCAGGGATTCCATACCCAAAAATGAGGCTATGGCATCATCCAGTTCGCTCTGGACCTTGGGATCGCTGCAATTGATCAAAATGGAAACCACCTTGTTTTCCCGGGGATAGACATACAACTGGGTATAGGCCCCCACACTGTTGCCCAAATGCCCGACAAAGGCTCTGCCGTGTTTGTCCCGGCTCACCTGGAAACCAAGGCCGTAATGGGTGGGTTCCCCATGGACCTCCTGGGAGGCCAACACTATTTCGTAGGTTTCCTTTATGAGCAGTTTTCCTTCCAGGATGGCCTGTCCCAATCTGGCGATGTCCGAGCTTGTGGAAAGATAGCCTCCTCCCGCCAGTTTATAGCGATTGTCCACCTCCAGGGCAGGTTTGAATCCCAAGGGGGAAGGAGTATAAAACTTGGTTGGACTTAATTTGTGTTCAATGGGAAATTCCCCAATTCGATCCAGTTCCCCAGGACTGAAGGTGGACCTCATTCCCAAGGGCTCCAAGACCCGTTTTCGCACATAGTCCGCAAAGGACATGCCGCTGGCCCGTTCCATGGCCAGGGACAGCAACACAAAATCAAAACTGTTGTACAGGTAGCCCGTTCCCGGGGGAAATACCAAGGGGTCGTTTTTGAACAGTTCGATGCTTTCCGCTATCGAAAGGTCTTGGTTCAGGGCATATTCCTTTCCCCTATACCCCCGGATTCCCGCCCGATGCCCTGCCAATTGCCTTGGTGTAAAGGAATGCTCCCCCATGGGATACTCAGGTACATAATTGTGAAAGGGGGCATCCAGGTCGATCAGGCCCTCCTCCACCATCCGGCCCAGGGCCAAGCCCGTAATGCATTTGGATATACTGGCTATCCGAAAGAGGGTCCGCTCGGGATCCACCGGGGTCTTTTTTCCAAGATCCGAACGGCCATAGCCCTTTTGCAGCACTGTTTCCCCATAATGCAGGAAACTTACCGCCATGCCCGGAATCCTGTTGGCGACCGAAAGATTGTGGAATAGGGCATCGGCCCGTTCCAGGTCCGACAGGCCATCGAGCTCCCTCAATTTGGAAGAAGCGCCGAACAAGCGTACAATATGGGAGAAAAAGTGGCCCAAGACTTTGGATTGTTGCCCTCCAAAGGTATGGGAAACCGTGGACTCCATGGCTTTCCCCAGGGAATAACCCCATCCTAGTCCCGGAAAATCAACCGGCCGTTGAAAAGCACCTCCACCTCCACCTCGGGGGGGCGGTTCACACCGATCACATTTCCATAGCCACGGATGACCCCGCTGATACGCTGTTGGGGGTTGACAAAGACATCATTGGAGCCCCTGTGGTTGACATTGACCCCTTGTGCGACCAATCCCTCTGCTTCGATCCTGGAATCCCCTGCCGCAACGGTGATGTTGAAATTTTCTGTACTTCCCCTCAACTTGAAATGGGCGATCCC
>CALDPL010000485.1 GCA_937911965.1 uncultured Allomuricauda sp.
TTAGTTTTGAATCGCATTAAGAGCCTAGACGACCCTAGTAGTCCTCGTGATATTATTGGTGATGACCTTAATTCGCTGAAAGATAAATACTACGGTAATTCAAATCTTTATGACTCTACTTCATACCACGGTACCTTCGTAAGCGGCATTATCGGCGCAACCCGCGGAAATGGAATAGGGTTCGGTGATCTGTCCGTCCCCGGTCTGCATCAATAGGGTTTTGCTGCCGTGGATGATGCCCACCCGTCCCAATACGGAGGTGGCGGCACTTTCCCCGGAATGTATTCCCTTCCCGGCGGCCTCCACGGCAATGATGCCCACCTCGGTCCAGGTAATGGTAAAAGGCCCCGGCGGCATTGCTGCCGCCCCCTACGCAGGCGACCACGTAATCCGGGCAATCACGTCCTTCCTTTTCTTGGAGTTGGGCCTTGACTTCCTCTGAAATGACCGATTGAAAGCGGGCCACCATGTCCGGATAGGGGTGGGGCCCCACCACCGAACCTATGATGTAATGGGTGTCCACCGGATTGTTGATCCAATCCCTTATGGCCTCATTGGTGGCATCCTTCAGGGTCCTGCTTCCCGATCTTGCGGGGCGTACTTCGGCCCCAAGCATGTTCATGCGGGCGACGTTAGGTGCCTGCCGGGCGATGTCCACCTCCCCCATATGGACCACGCATTCCATGCCCATCAGGGCACAGACCGTGGCGGTGGCCACCCCGTGCTGTCCTGCACCGGTCTCGGCGATGATCCGTTTTTTTCCCAGGCGTTTGGCGACCAGGATCTGTCCTATGGTGTTGTTCACCTTATGGGCCCCGGTATGGCAGAGGTCCTCCCTTTTGAGGTAGATCTTGCAACCGTACCGCTCGGAAAGTCGCTTGGCAGGGTAAAGGGGCGTGGGTCGGCCCACATAGTCCCGGAGCAATTGGTCGAATTCCTCCTTGAAGGAGGGCTGCTCCATGATCTGCAGGTAGTTCCTACGGAGTTCCTCACAATTGGGTTGGAGCATTTCAGGGATGTATGCCCCCCCGAATTCCCCGTAATATCCTTGGGAATCTACATGATAGCTCTTCATTTTCTTTGATTTTGCGTTGAAGGCCCGTGGTACAACAGGGCCTTGAATTTTTTTAATAGTTCCACATCCTTGAGCCCGGGTTCCCGTTCAAATCGGGAGTTCACGTCCAGGCCGATGCAATATTTTGATGCCGGACTTTTCAAAAAGTCCCTGAGGGGAGCTACGGATTCCGGGCCGATTCCCCCACTGAGCAAAAAGGGTTTGTCAAAGGGGTAGTCCATTAGAAGGGACCAGTCAAAGCCATGGCCGTTTCCCCCCGGCAGTTTTCCCTTGCTGTCAAAAAGGAACAGATCGCAGGGTTCCATATAGCCCTCCAAGATGGAAAAGTCGAAGTCCTCCCCAATGGAAAAGGCCTTGATGATCTCCGGGGTCCGGTCGGGGAGCGCCTTGACCGCGGTCCTGAGTTCCCGACAATACCCTGGGGATTCCTTGCCGTGCAGTTGCAGGGCCTGCAATCGGTGTTTCCCCGTTTTTTCGAGGACCTCTCCAAGGGGGGTATCCACAAAGACCCCGACCTTTTTGACAGTTTCGGGGATTTGGGGGATCCTTCCCCCAAAATATCGGGAGGAGGGTTCCCAAAAGATAAAGCCCAAATAGTCGGGTTCCAGAGGGAGCAG
>CALDPL010000486.1 GCA_937911965.1 uncultured Allomuricauda sp.
TGGAGTACCAGGTCCCGGCGTTTGTGGAACTCATCGATCATATATCGAATCTTTTCCACTGGGGCTTCCAAGGCCGTGATCACGGCCCTTTGTGCAATGGCGTTCGCCCCGCTGGTGACCTGTCCCTGTAGTTTGGTACAGCCCTTGGCGATCCAGGCAGGTGCCCCGATATATCCGATCCGCCAACCTGTCATGGCAAAGGCCTTGGAGACCCCGTTCACGGTGATGGTACGATCGTACATGCCGTCTATGGAGGCAATGCTCACATGGCCCTCCCCAAAATTGATGTGTTCGTAGATCTCGTCGGAGACCACATAGATGCCCGGGTGTCTTTTGAGCACCTCGGCCAGGCCCTCCAGTTCTTTGCGATTGTACACCGAACCACTGGGATTGCAGGGGGAACTGAACCAGATCATCCGGGTCTTGGGCGTGATGGCCGCCTCCAATTGGGCAGGGGTCATCTTAAAGTCGGATTCGATCCCGGTGGGAACTTCCACGGGGACCCCTTCGGCGAGTTTTACAATATCGCTGTAGCTCACCCAGTAGGGAGCCGGCAAAATCACCTCGTCCCCGGGATTGAGCATGACCATGGCCACATTGAACAGGGATTGCTTGGCCCCTGTGGAAACCACGATCTGATCGGTACCGTACTCCAGGGCGTTGTCCCTTTTGAATTTTAGGGAGATGGCCTTTTTCAGGTCCCCATACCCATCCACCGGGGAGTAACTGCTGTAATTTTCGTCAATGGCCCGTTTGGCGGCCTCCTTGATGAAGTCTGGGATGTTGAAGTCGGGTTCCCCCAGGCTAAGGCCGATGATGTCCCTGCCCTGGTTTTGCAATTCCCTGGTCTTGGCAGCCATGGCCAAGGTGGCTGATACGGACATTTGTTGAATCCGCTCAGATAGATGTGTACTCATTGGTGTTCCGGTTTTAGTGGTATTGAAGGGCCGGGTTCTTGCCCAATTCCTTCAGATGTCTGAAATGCGAAATTATGGCTTTTCTGGTGGTTTTGTACTCGTGATAGGGCAAATTGAACTCCTGTGCCGTCTGTTTCACAATTTTGGCAATGTTTGTGTAGTGGACGTGGCTGATGTTGGGGAAAATATGATGCTCCACCTGGTGGTTGAGCCCCCCGGTAAACCAGTTGACCAGTTTGTTCTTGGTGCCAAAGTTCACCGTGGTGAACAATTGGTGGATGGCCCAGGTGTTCTTCATATTGCCCGCCTCATCGGGAAGGGGGGTTTCCGCATGGTCCACGATATGGGCCAATTGGAAGACCACGCTCAAGATCACCCCGGCCACATAGTGCATGATGAAAAAGCCGAGCAACACTTGCCACCAGGCGATGTCGACAAAGACCAGGGGAAGGACGATCCAAACGGTGATGTAGATGATCTTGGTGATGATCAAGGTACTCCAGTTGATCACCGGGTTGGGCAGTTTTCCGTAGCTGAGCTTGCGTTTCATATAGCGGTACATCTGCTGGAAATCCGTGGTAATGGCCCAATTGAAGGTGAGCAGACCGTAGAGCAATAGGGAATAGTAGTGTTGGAACTTGTGGTGTTTTTGCCACTTGGCGTGCTCCGAGAAGCGAAGGATCCTTCCGGCCTCCATATCCTCATCGTGTTCGTGGATGTTGGTGTAGGTGTGGTGGAGCACGTTGTGCTGTACCTGCCAGTTATAGACGTTTCCGGCCAGGATATAGATGCTGCCCCCCATGATTTTGTTCACCCATTTCTTGTTCGAATAGGCCCCGTGGTTGCCATCGTGCATGACGTTCATCCCCACTCCGGCCATGCCCACACCCATGGTGATGGAAAGCAGCACATAGGCCCAAAACGGCAGGTTCAGGGTCAATATCAGAAAGTATGGGGTCAAAAACAGGGCGAACATTACCACGGTCTTCAGGTGAAGTTTCCAGTTCCCGGTCTTTTTGAGGTTGTTTTCATTGAAGTAATCGTTCACTCTTTTGTTTAGGGTCTTGAAGAATTGGGCAGGGTCCTTTCTTGAAAACCGTATGGTATTGCCATCCATAATTTAAAATTGATATAATTGGTACAAAGGTAACCAAATTGGACTTTTACCAATAAGCATTGTCCCTTGTAACGCTGTTAAGGTTTCCAAAAGTATTAATTTTGTAAAAATAATCCTCGGTATATGGGCCCGGAACTCATTTTCAAATATTTTAGGACGCTGGATGAATCCCAAAAGGAACGCTTCAGGGCCCTGGAGGGACTGTACCGGGATTGGAACAGCAAGATCAACCTGGTGTCCCGAAAGGATATCGATGAGCTCTACCTCCGCCATGTGCTCCATTCCCTGGCGATTGCCAAGATACAGGCCTTCAACGAAGGCGCAGAAATCCTGGACGTGGGCACCGGGGGCGGTTTTCCCGGGATTCCCTTGGCCATTTTGTTCCCCCACGCAAACTTCACCTTGGTGGATGCCATAGGCAAGAAGATCAGGGTAGT
>CALDPL010000487.1 GCA_937911965.1 uncultured Allomuricauda sp.
TCCTGGCCGGGGAAGGCTTCAATACCACCCAGGAACTCGGGGAGGCGGACCTGGTACTGGTCAACACCTGCTCCATACGGGACAAGGCCGAACAGACCATCCGCAAACGCCTGGAAAAATTCAATGCCGTAAAACGGACCAACCCAAAGATGAAGGTCGGGGTACTGGGCTGTATGGCCGAACGCCTGAAGAACAAGTTCCTCGAAGAGGAAAAAATCGTGGACCTCGTGGTGGGCCCGGATGCCTATAAGGACCTGCCCAACCTGGTGAGGGAAATCGATGAGGGCCGTTCGGCGGTCAATGTCATCCTCTCCAAGGACGAGACCTATGGGGACGTCTCCCCGGTCCGTCTGAATTCCAATGGGGTGACCGCCTTTGTCTCGATCACCCGGGGCTGTGACAATATGTGCACCTTCTGTGTGGTCCCCTTCACCCGGGGCCGGGAACGCAGCAGGGACCCCAGGTCCATCCTGGAGGAAGTGCACGATCTATGGCAGCGGGGCTTTAAGGAAATTACCCTTTTGGGACAGAATGTGGACAGCTACCTCTGGTACGGCGGGGGCCTGAAGAAGGACTATGACAAAGCCTCCCCCATGCAAAAGGCCACCTCGGTCAATTTTGCCAAGCTCTTGGAACTCGTCGCCCTGGCCCAGCCCAAGATGAGAATCCGCTTTTCCACCTCCAATCCCCAGGATATGACCCTGGACGTCATAGAGACCATGGCCCGTTTCGACAACATCTGCAATTACATCCACCTGCCCGTACAAAGCGGCAGCAACAGGATTTTAAAGGCCATGAACCGTCTACACAGCCGGGAGGAATATTTTGAGCTCGTGGACAACATCAGAAGGATCAATCCGGAATGCGCCATCAGCCAGGACATGATCAGCGGTTTCCCCGGGGAAACGGAACAGGACCACCGGGACACCCTCAGCCTGATGGAATACGTCAAATACGACTTCGGCTTTATGTTCGCCTATTCAGAACGTCCGGGCACCCTGGCACAACGGAAGATGGTGGACGATGTGCCGGAGGAGGTCAAAAAGAGAAGGTTGCAGGAAATCATTGCCCTTCAGCTCGAGCACAGCCACTTTCGCACCCGGGAACACCTGGGCAGGACCGAGGAGGTGCTCATCGAGGGGAGCTCCAAGAAATCGGATGCGCACTGGATGGGCCGCAATTCCCAGAACACCGTGGTGGTCTTTCCCAAAGCCCATTACAAGGTCGGGGATTTTGTAATGGTGGAAATACGGGAGTGCACCTCGGCCACCCTGATCGGGGAGGCCGTCGAATATTCAAGGAACAACTAGGACATGGAAAGTGTACAGTCCATAAAACAGCGCTTTGAGCTGATCGGCAACGACGTCAAGCTCAACCGAGCCATTGAAAAGGCCATACAGGTGGCCCCTACCGATATTTCCGTATTGGTCACCGGGGAAAGTGGGGTGGGAAAAGAGGCCATTCCAAAGATCATCCACTCCCTCTCCCACCGCAAGCACGCCAAGTATATTGCGGTCAACTGCGGGGCGATTCCCGAGGGCACCATAGATTCCGAACTCTTCGGACACGAAAAAGGGGCCTTTACCGGGGCCACACAGACCCGTAACGGTTATTTTGAAGTGGCCGATGGGGGCACGATCTTCCTGGATGAGGTTGGGGAACTCCCCCTGACCACCCAAGTACGGCTTCTCCGGGTCTTGGAGAACGGGGAATTCCTCAAGGTGGGCTCTTCCCAGGTGCAGAAGACCAACGTCCGCATCGTGGCGGCCACGAACATCAATATGCCGGAGGCCATCGAAAAGGAAAAATTCAGGGAGGACCTCTATTACCGTTTGAGCACCGTGGAGATCAATATTCCCCCCTTACGGGAACGACGGGACGACATCCACCTGCTGTTCCGCAAATTCGCCTCGGACTTTGGGCAGAAATACAAGATGCCCACCATCCGTCTGGAGGAGGATGCCGTACAACTGCTGCTGAAATTCCGCTGGCCCGGAAACATCCGCCAATTGAGGAACGTCGCCGAGCAGATCTCCGTCCTGGAGGAGGACCGGAACATTTCCATGGCCACCCTGGCCAGCTACCTGCCCAATGCGGGCGGCCCCAATGTACCCGCCTTGGTGGGACAGACCAAAAAGGAAGGGGACTTCAGCAATGAACGGGAAATCCTCTATAAGGTCCTCTTTGATATGAAGAACGACCTGAACGATCTGAAAAAGCTCACCCTGGAACTTCTGAAGGAAAACGATACCCAAAAGGTACAGGAAGAACAGGAACAACTCATACGCAAGATTTACGGTGGGGAGGAAGAAGAGGTGGAACAGGAGGCCATGGCCGAAGTCCTGGAACTGCCCGAACCCTTGATGGAGACCACTTCATTGTCCCCTTCCAAACCCGCATCCGGGGACCGCTACCACTTTGCCGAGGAAATCCAAGAGGAAGAAACCCTATCTTTACAGGAAAAGGAGGTCGAACTCATCAAAAAATCCCTGGAACGCAACAGGGGCAAACGCAAGGCTGCGGCCGCTGAACTGGGCATATCCGAAAGGACCCTCTACCGGAAGATCAAACAGTACGATCTCTGAGTCCAATAATTAAAAGGTATGACGAACATATGGGAATGATAAAAGGATATAAGGCAGGCCTATTGGGAGCCCTGTTGCTGTTGTCCGGTTGTGGGGCATACAACTTTTCAGGGGCGGATATCGGTACGGCCACCAGTTTCCAAGTGGAATTTTTCAGGAATTATGCCGATCAGACCCCGGGTTCCACCATAGTTCCCGGCCTGGACCGGGATTTCACCCAGGCCCTGCAGAACATGATCAACAACCTGACCAGCCTCTCCCTTACCGGCAGCAATGGGGACCTGCTCTACGAAGGGGAGATCGTGGAATACAAGGTCATCCCCATGACGGCCACCGCGGACCAAAGGACCGCACAGAACCGCCTGACCATGAGCGTCAATGTGCGCTTTTTCAACAAGACCAAGGGAGATTCCGATTTTGAACGGCGTTTTTCCTTCTTCTATGACTTTCCGGCCACGGCCTC
>CALDPL010000488.1 GCA_937911965.1 uncultured Allomuricauda sp.
GGGCAGCAGGCCGTCCTCTGCCAGTGCATTCAGGGTCTCATAGGTATATGCATAGAGCAAATTTCCCAAGGCTTCCGTATCGTCCAGCTGGGAAACCCAGGCCGTGGGAATTTCCTGTTTTGCCGGGTCTGCCCAGGTATCCGAATAATGAAAATCAAGTAAAACCTGCATACCCAACGCTTTTGCCCTTCGAATGGACTTTTTGACATCCTCGAAATTGGAGTAATCGGTCCAGCTCGGGTCGTGCCAAAGTCGCAGGCGGATCAAATTGGCCCCCGCTTCCCCAAAAATTTCATAAGGGTCCCTTGGGACATTGGCATTATCATGGTATTGTGCGCCACAATCCTCCATCTCATTGACATAGGAAAGGTCCGCGCCATAAAAGAAAAACTTGGGATCGGTGGGGTTTTCTTCCTGCTGCTGCCCCTCTTGTCCCGAACTGCCATCAGTGGGATCGGTTTGGTTTGAGGAACAGGCCGATAATATCATTAAGAATGCGATAACGGCACTTAAAGTATTCATGGTATGGATGTTTAAAGTGATCAGCCCTTTTTTTAATGGAAAGGGTCGGGTAAATTTCCCATTTTTAAGGGAATTGATGAAACAAACCATCCTATAATTAAGGTTCCGGCTTTTTCGAGGCCTGTAGCCAACTTATTCTGTCTTCCAGCTTTGATTGTTATGGTGTGGTTGCCGCGCTTTCCCATCAAATCAAAATAGCGGTCCCCCGCCTTTGCATTCGCAATATTGGCATCCAAGGCATATCCCGGATTCATGAAATAGGGGCCGGTTCGAACCATTGCTTCGAAAAAACTGTGTTCAAGACCCCCCCCTTGTTCACTATTGTTGCTTTTTTGATCATGTTGTTCTTGACGGCGATTTATACGTTTTTTTGCCAAAAAAATAAGGTGAATGGGGCTTTACCGAACGATCCAGGTCGGCCTATGGGTACATGGACCGCTTCCCCTTGGTTCAAGAGTTTTGGAAGAAACCGACCGATTCGGGGAAGTGAGCGGCCAATTCCCTAAATTTGCCTTGAGGTGCCTTGATACCGCTTTTGTAAATTTCACTTGGGCCATAAATTCCATTTTCGACAACACCCCCTTTGTCGGATTGGAAAACAGCTGGGGTGGTCCCAAAATCAGAAGCCGTGATCCATCGCATCATCCCCTTATAAAAATGAATCTTTAAAACTCACATTAAAAGCCTTCCATGATCGAAATCCAAGTTCCGGCCCGTATCTGTCTTTTTGGGGACCACCAGGATTATCTGGGCCTACCGGTGATCGCCGCCGCCATCGATCGGTTCATCCACATCAGGGCGACCCCCAACGATCGAAAAGTCTTTGCGGTCCATTTGGAGGATTTGGGGGAACGCTTTGAAATATCCCTGGAAGAAGGTTTGGGCCGGGTGGAAGCAGGCGATTATTTCAGGTCGGCCCTGTCCGTACTCAAACAGGAGGGGCTGGGCTTCGAAAAGGGCTATGATCTTGGTATCTCGGGGAACATTCCCATCAATGCGGGCCTTTCGAGTTCCTCGGCCCTTTTGGTGGCCTGGATCCGTTTCTTGGCCGTCGTCCAATCCGGTGAAAGGGAATACGATGATGTGCAGATCGGCAAATGGGCCTACGCCGCGGAAGTGCTTTATTTCGATTCCCCCGGTGGGCTGATGGACCAATACACCATTGCCCAAGGGGGATTGTTGTACATAGACACCCGAAATGGGGAAAGCCAGCGTTTGAAGGACCCCGGTTTTCTTTGGGTAGTGGCCGAGTCCGGCCTGGCCAAAAAGACCCTGGAAGTGCTCAAGAATGCCCGGGTCTATGCCCAGAATGCCCTGGAGGCCGTCAAAAGGGCCGATCCCAACTTTGTATTGGAACAGGCCAGGGCTTCGGATTATGGGCGTTATCTGCAGTTTGTGCCCGAGCCCTATGGGGAGCATTGGTACGCCTGCATCCACAACTATCAAATTACCCTTGCCGCCAGGGAGGAACTTTTGTCGGAGCTTCCCAATCCCAGGATCTTGGGGAACCTGATGAACGACCATCAAAAAATACTTCAGGAACAGATCCAGAATACCCCTGTGGAAATGGCGAGGATGATGGATTCGGCCCGGATGGCCGGTGCCCTGGGGACCAAGACAATTGGCTCCGGTGGGGGAGGCTGTATGCTGGCCTTGGTGGAGGCAGCGGATCTGGACCGGGTAAAGGAGGCCTTTATGACGGCAGGGGCCAAAGCGGCCTATGGGGTGCGTATTAGCGATTGGTGAATTTGAAGAATTAATACTATAAGGAAATGGACCACAATAGTTTGGTGATCATGGTCGGGGGAGCCTCTTCCCGAATGAAACGCAGCCTGCAAGGGGGGGGCTTGGGCTCCCTTATGGAGGGCATTCCCCATAAGAGTCTGATTCCCGTGGGAAAAAAGGGAAGGCCCTTTCTTTACTATCTGGTTCGCAATGCGGTGCAGGCCGGTTATGGGAGGATTTACCTGATCTGTGGGGAACGGCATTCCGCCTTTTCGGATCTGATCGACAGCGGGGGGCTTCCCCCTGGGGCCGAATTGCGCATTGCCGTGCAGAAGCTGGTTCCCGGGCATCCAAAGCCCTTGGGAACCGCGGATGCACTGCAGCAGTGCCTGGACCAATACCCTGAACTTTTGGAAACCACATTCACCGTTTGCAACGGGGACAACCTCTACTCGGTGGGGGCCCTCTCGGACCTGGCTGCCGGTAGGGAATCCTCTCATGCCCTGATCGCCTATGCGGCCTCGGGTTTTGAATTTCCCCCCGAACGCATTGCCAAATTTGCCCTTATGGATATTTCCTCCGAAGGGTACTTGAGGGGAATCGTCGAAAAGCCCCGGGAGGAGGAGCTTGAGAAGTACCGGGACCCGAACGGGGAACTCTGGGTGAGCATGAACATTTTCAGTTTCCTGGGAAGCGAGATCCATCCCTATCTGAAAAATTGCCCCATCGACCCCGTCCGTGGGGAGAAGGAGCTCCCCAAGGCAGTGGGGAGATTGGCCCTTGAGGACCCACAGGCCGTGGGCTGTATTCCCCGAAAGGAGCACATCCCGGACCTGACCGATGCCCAGGATATCATCTTATTCGAAAATTTGGATTAATTTCATGGCGGACGGGCCCTGCCGGTCCACGAACCAAATCCCCTTTGGAAGATGGAATCCTATGCCAATGCCCTCTTGTACGCCACCCCTTTCTTTTTGGTGCTGGTCCTTGTTGAACTGCTCTATGGCCATTTTGTGAAAAAACAAAAGCACCGGTTCATGGACACGGTGAGCAGCCTGAGTTCGGGCCTGACCAATGTGGTGAAGGATTCCCTTGGGCTGGTGGTGGTCTTGGTGAGTTATCCCTTTTTGGAGGAACACCTCGCCCTGATGGAATTGGGCAATGGCTGGGCGGTATGGGCCGTGGCCTTTGTCGCCATTGATTTTGCCGGCTATTGGAACCACCGCCTCAGCCACCATGTCAACCTGTTCTGGAACCAGCACATGATCCATCACAGCAGCGAGGAATTCAACCTGGCCTGTGCCCTGAGGCAACCGATTTCCAATTTGCTGGGCTATTTTGGGCTGCTGCTCATCCCGGCCGCCCTCTTGGGGGTGCCCCCCCAGATCATTGCGGTGCTGGCACCCATCCACTTGAGCAATGAACGTCGCGAAATTTTCTGGTC
>CALDPL010000489.1 GCA_937911965.1 uncultured Allomuricauda sp.
ATGGAATCGTGGGGTTTGGGAGTACCCGGGGGCAACTGTTCCCTCATCTCCTCCCAATCGATTGCCCGCTCCGCCACGGTGACATAGCCCGTCTCCTCCACGAATCGGGCAAACTGGGCGTTGGTGACTTCGTGTCTGTCCATGAAAAAGCCGTCCAAACTGACCTTATGGGCGGGGCTCTCATGGGCCATGGCCATTCTATCCGAGGCCACGGCCCCCTGTACAAAGGTACCCCCGGGGATCCAGACCATGCCGGTGGGGGGTTCCATTTCGGGAGGGGGAATGTTCAGCTCCATTTCCATGGTGTTCCCGGGTGTTGTCCTATCCTTGGGCCTGCAATTGCACAACAGCAGCACAGCTACAAACAAACCAATAAAAGGGAACAGTTTCATAAATTTTGGTTTTAGGTGCTCGGGGTCCTATATACCCACGGAAATCCCTGAACGAAATTAGTGGTTTTTGGCCAACTGCCAAGGTCCGGCTCAGTCCGCCCCATTGAAACGCTCCATCCACTGGGCCCTTTCGTCGCTGTGATAATATTCCTTGGAAGTGATGGGTGGTATATGGTGTTCCCCTAAAGGTATCATGGAACTCAACGGAAAGTCGGCCGGATGCTCCCGTTCAGGCGAAATGGTTTTTTCAAGCTGAGAAAAAACACCGGGACACACATGGCTTCAGAGAACTGTCCCCTACGGCCTCGATATCGGGCGAATTCCCAACCTCCGAATAAGTCTTGTCCTATCCTTTGTCCATGGTGGTCCGTTCCACAAACTGGCCCAGTTCCCTATAGGCTTCCATTAAAACGGAATATGACTTCACTTGATCGTCCTGTGGAAAATATTCCGCTTCAAAATCACTGCCCATCACCTTACTGGCCGCGATGACATCCCCAAAAATTCCAGAGGCCGTTGCGGCATAAATGGCAGCTCCCAGGGCAGGGGCCTGATCGGATTCCGCGACTTTGATGGGCATGTCCAAGACATTGGCCAAGGTTTGCATGATGAATGGGGATTTTCTGGCTACCCCCCCTATGCCGATTACCGAGTCTATCTTTACTCCTTCACTTTCGAATCGATCCACGATCATTTTAGATCCAAAGCAAATGGCGTTGACCAAAGCTTTGAAAATGTGGGGTGCATCGGTACCCAAGGAAATTCCGGTCAGGGCGCTTTTCAATTCCTGATTGGCGTCCGGGGTCCTTCGCCCGTTTACCCAATCCAGTGCCATGGGCACAGTCTGCGAGAGGGGAATGCCCTCGGCTTGCTGGGCAAGGGTCCTGATGAAGTTGGTCTCTATCTCTTCCCTTAGTGCTTGTTTCTCTGAATCGGAAAGTAGGGATGATTTCATCACAAGATGGTCGATAGGCCATTCCAGGAGTCCCTTGAACCAGGCGAGCACATCCCCAAAAGCGGATTGGCCGGCCTCAAGACCGATCATTCCCGGGATTACCGACCCATCGACCTGTCCACAGATTCCCCGGACCGTATTGTTTCCGATGACCGTTTCGGGGGAAACCATGATATCGCAGGTCGATGTTCCCATGACACGCACCAAAACATTGCTGTCAATTTTGGCCCCGACTGCTCCGGCATGGGCGTCAAAGGTGCCCACTGCGATAACGGTATCCGTGGTAAGGCCAAGTTTTTTGGCCCATTCCCCGTTCAGATGCCCTGCAATTTCATTGGAAGTATAGGTCTGTCGGTAAAGATTTTCCCGGAGATCGGCCAGATAGGGGTCCAATTTGGAAAGGAACTCCTTAGGGGGCAGTCCACCCCAGGACTCGTGCCACATGGCTTTATGACCCGCAGCGCAACGACTTCTCTTAAAGCGCTCCAAATCTTTGTTGTCGGCCAGGAGATAGGTCATATAATCACAATGTTCCATCCAAGTATGGGTGGCATCGATCACTTTTTTGTCCTGCCTGGCCACATGTAGAATCTTGGCCCAAAACCATTCTGAAGAATAGATTCCCCCTCCGAACCGGGTGTAATCCTCCCCTCCCCAATTTCTGGCCAACTCGTTGATTTCATTCGCCTCCTTGACCGCTGTATGGTCCTTCCACAACACCATCATCGCATTGGGGTTCTCCTCGAATCCAGGAACCAGGGCCAAGGGTATGCCCTCCCGGTTGAGCGGCATGGGCGATGATCCCGTGGTGTCTATACAGATACCCTTGACATCCCCTGCTTCCACTCCGCTTTGTGAAACTACGGAACCGATCGTTCTCTCAAGACCTTCAATATGATCCAATGGATGTTGTCTGAACTGATTGATGCCAGATTGACAATACTTTTGTTCCCTCCATCGGGGATACCAAAATACTTCCGAGGCCAATTCCGCACCACTGGCCGTATCGATCAGCACGGCCCGTACCGAATCCGATCCATAATCGACCCCTATCACATAATTACCCATTCTTTCTTCTTGTTATGTCTTTGTACACCGACTATTCTTATTTGTAATACATAAGGGACTAAGGGGCCAATGCGTTTGGTCCCGGGTTAATTTTTATCTGATGGCAGTATTCCTTATCACGCATGGAACACCTTATTCCGATTTCAATACCACTACGGAAAAGGGGGGAAGCTTAAACTTGGCCGTCCCTTTTTTGACCGGGACGGATCCGTAATCGACCGGTTTTATCCTATTGGGGTTTTCAAAAGTATTGTGGTCCTGCAG
>CALDPL010000490.1 GCA_937911965.1 uncultured Allomuricauda sp.
CGGACCATCGCCCTTCTCCTCCTATTCTTTGCCGTTTATTGGACCTTCAGGTCCATGATGCCCGACTATGTGGAGGACTCGGATGCAGCGGCGGACCGCTTTTCCACGGATCGGGCCATGGCCCATGTGGAACAACTGTCCAGGGAACCCCATGCCGTGGGATTTCCGGGCCATGCCCGCAGCAGGGCCTATATCATATCCGAACTCAAAAAAATGGGATTGGAGACCCGGGTTCAGGAGGGCTATACCGCCGGGGACTGGGGCAACCTGAGCAAGGCGACCAATATATTGTCCCGTTTGGAGGGCAGTGGAAACGGCAAGGCCCTACTGCTGCTGTCCCACTACGACAGCAGTCCCCATTCCTCCCTTGGGGCGAGCGATGCCGGAAGTGGGGTGGCCACCATCCTGGAAGGGGTCAGGGCCTATCTGGAATCAGGCAGGGTACCCGTGAACGATGTCATCATCCTGCTGACCGATGCGGAGGAACTGGGCCTCAATGGGGCCGATCTCTTTGTGAACGGGCATCCTTGGGCCAAGGAAGTTGGCCTGGTACTCAATTTTGAGGCCCGGGGCAGCGGGGGACCCGGTTATATGCTCATCGAGACCAATAGGGGCAACTCACGATTGATCGAAGGCTTCAGTGCCGCCAATGTGGAATATCCCGTGGCCAATTCCCTGGTGTACAGCATCTATAAAATGCTTCCAAACGATACTGATCTAACCGTTTTCAGGGAACAAGGAGATATTCAAGGGTTCAATTTTGCGTTTATCGACGATCATTTCGATTACCATACCGTCCTGGACCGGGCCGACCGCTTGGACCGAAATACCTTGGCACATCAGGGCAGTTATCTGATGCCGCTGTTGGAGCATTTTGGCGATGCGGACCTGGGGAATCTCAAAAGCCTGAAGGACGACATCTATTTCAACCTCCCCTTTTTCAAATTGGTGCACTATCCCTTTGAGTGGATCTGGCCGATGTTCGCCTTGGCGGTCCTGGCCTTTCTGGTACTTTTGGCCCTGGGCCTCAAAAAGGGCAGCTTGGGACCCAAGAGTATGCTCAAGGGTTTTGTTCCGCTCTTGCTCAGCATGGCGATCAATGGGTTGGCAGGCTATACCTGCTGGATGGCGGTCAGCTGGTGGTATCCCGGCTTTGGGGACATGCTCCACGGCTTTACCTATAATGGCTATACCTATATAGCGGTCTATGTGGCCCTCTCCCTGGCCGTTTGTTTCCACATCTACCACAGGTACCGGAAAATTGGCGCACCCGACC
>CALDPL010000491.1 GCA_937911965.1 uncultured Allomuricauda sp.
CTCGGTGATAAAAGCCCCCAAAAGCCGGCCGTTGTTGCTCTCCACGATCTGGGCCACCTCGCTGAAGGAATAGTCCCGGATGCCCGTGGATATCACCAGGATGGCCCCGGGCTCCCTAAAAAAGGGGGTATCGATGAAGACCCGTACAATGTCCTCGAGACGGTAGTGGCCCAATACCCGCCGATCCCCGTCCAGAACGGGAAGGAGGTTGGATTCGTTCCGGGCAAAGAGCTCCAGAACATCCAGCCAAGCCGTTTCCGGGCCTACCGAGAATCCCTCCAATTCATATCGGAACTCCTCGATCTTTTTATCCGGTTCAAAACTCCCCAGGTCGTTTTCGGACAACAGGCCCAAAAAGAATCCGTTCTCGGTGACCGACACATGGGAATGGGTGGTCTCCTCGAAGAATTGTATGACCTTGTCGAGGGTTTGGGAAAGCTCGAAAACAGGGATTCCGGATATTAATTGATCTTGTATGTTCATGACATTTCCATTGGGTGCAAAATAATGATTTTTAATCGCAAAAGGCGTGCCCTTTGTGTATTTTTGGGCCAGGAAACAAGAACATTATGACTTCGTTGAGCGTAAACATCAACAAATTGGCCACCCTGCGCAATTCCCGGGGTGGCAACGTACCGGACCTGATCCAGGCCGCAAAGGACATAGAATCCTTTGGAGCCCAAGGAATTACCATTCATCCAAGGCCGGACGAGCGCCACATCCGCTACCAGGATGCCCGGGATTTGGCGGGGGTGGTCCGCACCGAATTCAATATAGAGGGAAACCCGGTTCCCAAGTTCATCGACCTGGTACTTGAAACTAAACCGCATCAGGTGACCCTGGTCCCGGATGCCGAGGATGCGATCACCTCCAATGCCGGGTGGGACACCTTAATGCACAGGGATTTCCTCAAGGAGGTCATCGATGAGTTCAAGTCCCATGGGATCCGCACTTCCATCTTCGTGGACCCGGACCCCAAAATGGTGGATGGCGCGGCCAGGACGGGCACGGATCGGATCGAGCTTTACACCGAGAGTTTTGCCCTGGGCTTTGCAAAGGGCCTGGGCAAAAAGGCCATTGCCCCCTTTGTCCGGGCCGCCGAAATGGCCCATGGCCTCGGCCTGGGCATCAATGCCGGGCATGACCTCAGTCTGGACAACATCCGCTTTTTCAAGGAGAACATCCCCCACTTGTTGGAGGTCTCCATCGGACACGCCCTGATCTGTGAATCCATTTATTTGGGATTGGAGAACGTAGTGAACATGTATTTACACCGACTGAAATAATGGAACCCCTACATTCAAACATCCTGGGCCAAGGCAGGCCCCTGATCATACTTCACGGTTTTTTGGGCATGTCCGACAACTGGAATGGCCTGGGCAAACAATACGCGGAACAGGGACTGCAGGTCCACCTTATCGACCAGCGGAACCATGGAAAAAGTTTCCATTCCCCGGACTTCGACTACCCTCTGATGGCCGGGGACCTGGTGGAGTATATGGCCCACCACGGATTGGAATCGGCCCTGGTAATGGGCCATTCCATGGGCGGTAAGACCGCCATGCACCTGGCCACCTCACATCCCCATCTGGTGGATCGGCTCTTGGTGGCCGACATAGGCCCCAAGGCCTATCCCCCCGAGCACCAATTGATCCTCGATGCCCTGGGCACCCTGGACTTCGATCAGATCAAGAGCCGGGGCGAGGCCGATGAGGTTCTGGCCAAGCGCTTGAAGAGCCTTTCGATCCGACAATTTTTGTCCAAGAGCCTGTATTGGGTGGAAAAGGGAAAACTGGGCCTGCGCTTCAACTATCCGGTGCTCAAGGACAAGTTGGCGGAGGTTGGGGAAGCCCTGCCCGCATCGGCCCGCTATCAGGGCCCCACCCTCTTTTTGCGGGGGGAACGCTCGGATTACGTCCTGGACGGGGACCTTCCCCTGATCCTGGAGCACTTCCCACAGGCCCATCTGGAGGGCATTGAGAATGCGGGGCATTGGCTGCACGCCGAAAACCCAAAACAGTTTTTTGAAAAGAGCCTGGGATTCCTGATTCCCTGAATTTTGCCCTTTTTTATTATGCATGCATAATTTTTTTGTCCGATTTATTGGCGGGTTGACAATTTTGACCTAGATTTGGTTTGTTCCGGTTTTTGCCGGCAACCGACCCAAACAGCAATTGTAGTATGGAATGGTCCAAGACCATGGCGTTGGTACCGACGACGCCCTTTGGCAGATTCCATCAAAGGCTCAAAAAAAAATAAAACCGATTCAATGAAAAAATATTTTGCCCTCCTCCCGATCCTAGGTCTGCTGCTGACCGCTTGTGAAGAAGACAGCCCGATTGTCAAGGATGAACCAACTCCCATTGAATACACGGCCGGATCGGCCGATTTTACCAAATATGTGGCCGTGGGCAATTCCCTGACGGCCGGATTCTCGGACAATGCCCTGTTCCGGGACGGACAGGAAGCCTCCTTTCCCAATATGTTGGCCGCCAATTTCGCATTGGTGGGCGGAGGGGAATTCACCATTCCCTATATGGCGGACAACCTGGGAGGGGCCACCATCGGGGGAGAGAACGATGCCAATGGGGACGGGGTCCCCGATATCGGAAACCGCTTGATCCTGGCCTTTGCCCACACCGCGCCTGCGCCGCGTCGTCGCCTTCGCACGCCGCATGGCAGGACGGCGCCGCCACTCTGCATCCAGCCTCATTGATCCTGGCCTTTGCCCCCACAGGGCCCGCCCCTACCCCGGTAGCGGGCCAGGGAACCACCGAGATCACCAGCAAACTCTCCGGTCCCTTCAACAATATGGGCATCCCGGGGGCCAAGAGCTATGAATTGTTGGCCCCGGGCTATGGCAGCCTGGCCGGCCTGGCCGTTGGGGCGGCCAACCCTTATTTTGTTCGCTTCTCCTCTTCCGAATCGGCTTCGGTGATCGGGGACGCCGCATCCCAGGGCGCCACCTTTTTCAGCCTATGGGCCGGGGCGAACGACATTCTTCTCTACGCCACAGGCGGGGGCACCGGGGTGGACCAGACCGGAAATCTGGATCCAAGCACCTATTCCAGGGGCGATGTCACCGACCCCAATGTCTTTGCCAGTGTAATAAACACCATTTTGCAGGCCATGACCGCCAATGGTGCGGACGGGGTGGTGGCCAACCTGCCCAATGTAACGGACATTCCCTATTTCACGACAGTGCCCCACAATCCGGTACCCCTGGATGAGGCAACGGCCGCCTTTTTGAACAGCGCCTCCGCCTATGGGGCCTATAATGCCGGTCTGGCACAGGTTCAGGGCTTTGGACTTATAAGCGAGGAGGAACTTGCAAAGCGCACCATCACCTTTTCAGCCGGGGCGGGCAATGCCGTGGTCATAATTGATGAGGACCTCACCGACCTGACCGGTGTGAACCCGGCCTTGATCAATATGAGACAGGCCACTGCGGAGGACCTGCTGGTCCTTACGGCAAGTAGGGTCATCGGGACCTTGGCCAATCCGGCCGATCCCACATCCATCCAGGGCGTGGGCGTTCCCTTGGGCGATCAATGGGTACTCACACCCGAAGAGCAGCAGATCGTCGCCAATGCCACCATGGCCTTCAACCAGACCATAGCGGCCCTGGCCACTTCTTATGACCTGGCCTTCGTGGACGCCAATGCGCTGATGACCCAGATCAAGGAACAGGGAATCCAATTGGCCGACGGCAGTTCGGTCACGGCGACCTTTGCCACAGGGGGTGGATTCTCCCTGGACGGGGTACACCCAGCACCAAGGGGTTATGCCATAGTGGCCAATGCCTTTATCGAGGCCATCAATGCCAAATACGGATCAAACCTTCCCGGGGTGAATCCCTTGGATTATACGGGGCTTTATATCAATTAGGAAAGAATTAAATAGTAAATTCAAGGCGCCGTTTATGGGCGCCTTTTTACATTAATTAATCAAAATAAGCCTATGAAACTCATTCTTAGACTATTATTGACCGCCCTGGCCGTTGTTCTCCTCTCCTATGTACTGCCCGGGGTAAATGTGGATTCCATGTGGACCGCCATTGTCCTTGCCGTGGTCCTGGCCCTTTTGAACTTTCTGGTTAAGCCCTTATTGGTCTTATTTACCCTGCCCGTAACGATTTTGACCCTGGGGCTGTTTCTTTTGGTCATCAATGCCCTGATCATCCTCTTTGCGGAAAACCTGGTCCCCGGCTTCCAAGTGGCGGGTTTTTGGTGGGCCCTGATATTTAGTCTTTTGCTCTCCTTTTTGCAGGCCGTGCTGCATTCGATATTGAAGCGGGACTGATCGGATCCATTTTGTTTGTCCCCCAAGGATTTAAAATTTGTCATACACGTAAAAATGCATTACTTTTGCACCCATTTTTAAGTAGCAAAACAGGTAGGAAATGAATATTACCAAAGAGCAGATCGACGATCTCAATGCCGTTGTAAAGGTTGCCATCAGCAAGGAAGATTACCAGGATAAAGTAGATCAGGTCCTTAAGGACTACAAAAGACAGGCCAATATACCCGGGTTCAGAAAGGGACAGGTCCCCATGGGGCTGATCAAAAAACAGTACGGAAAGGCCGTGTTGGTGGACGAGGTGAACAAATTGTTGCAGGACAATCTGGGAAAATACCTCAGTGAGGAAAAGCTCGATGTGCTCGGTAATCCCCTGCCCAAGCAGCAGGAGGACTTCGACTGGGACAGGGAACCCTTGGATTTTGAGTTTGAACTTGGCCTGGCGCCCAGTTTTGAACTGCAGTTGAAAACTAAAAAAGCAGTCACCCACTACAAGATAATCGCCGACAAAAAGATGATTCAGGAGCAGGTGGACCGCATCCAAAAACAATACGGAAAAATCGTTTCCAAGAACGAGGTGGGCAAAAAGGACGAGGTCAATGGTACCTTCTCCAACGAAGCCGAGGACATCGATCAAAGGAGTACCATCGAAATTGGGGAATTAAAGGGCAAAAAGGCCCTGGAGGCCCTATTGGGCAAAAAAGTGGGGGACCAAGTGACCCTTTCCACCAAAGGCCTGTTCAAGGAAGATTACCAACTTTCCTCCGCCCTGGGCATCGGTAGGGAAAAGGCCGAAAAATTGAACATCGAGGTGAATTTCACCATTGAGGAAATCAACGAAAGGGAGCCCGCGGCTCTGGACCAAGAGCTCTTCGACAAGCTCTTTGGCAAGGATGTGGTCAAAAGTGAAAAGGAACTCAAGGACAAGATCAAGGAGGATTCCGAACAACAGTTCGAACAACAGTCCGACCAAAAGCTCCTGAACGACATCACCGAAAAATTGATCGAGGACACCAAATTCGAACTGCCGGGGGAATTCCTGAAAAAATGGATCCAGATCTCAGGGGAGGAACCCCTGACCGAGGAGCAGGCCAAGGAAGAGTTCGAACGCTCCGAAAAGGGACTGCGCTACCAACTGATCGAAGGCAAGATCATATCGGAGCACAACCTGCAGGTGGAATTCGACGAACTCAAGGAATTTGCCAAGGGCTTTGTCAAGTCGCAGATGGCCCAATACGGCCATTTGGACCCCCAGGAGGAGGAACTTGAAAACATCGCGGTGCGGGTGCTCTCCAACCAGGATGAGGTCAGAAGGCTGTCCGAACAATTGATGAGCCGGAAACTTCTGGACCTCTTTAAGGAGAAGGCCAACCTCAAGGTCAAGGAGGTTTCCTATGACGATTTTATCAAGGAGGCCTACAGCTAGGATTTGGCTAATTGAAAAATAAGTATCTTTACGCTGCCGAAATCCTCATTTTTCGGCAGCCTTTTTTTT
The DNA here is from genome assembly GCA_937911965.1 of uncultured Allomuricauda sp. GTDB lineage: Bacteria > Bacteroidota > Bacteroidia > Flavobacteriales > Flavobacteriaceae > Flagellimonas. Next base: position 5,795 of record CALDPL010000491.1, read on the forward strand.
AAGCAAAAAGCAAAATAGATCCTATGGATTACGGAAAAGAATTCAAAAAATACGCCACCGGCCACCACGGGTTGAGCAGCATGCACTACGACCAGATTATGAGCAGCATGTATCCGGTGAACATGACGCCCAACATCATCGAGGAACGGCAATTGAACGCCATAGCCATGGATGTGTTCTCCCGCCTGATGATGGATCGCATCATCTTTTTGGGAACCGGGATCAACGACCAAGTGGCCAATATAGTACAGGCACAACTGCTCTTTTTGGCCAGTGCCGACGCCTCCAAGGACATACAGATCTATATCAATTCCCCGGGGGGAAGCGTCTATGCCGGACTGGGCATCTACGATACCATGCAGTTCATCAAGCCCGATGTGGCCACGATCTGTACCGGGGTCGCCGCATCGATGGCCGCCATATTGTTGTGTGCCGGGGAAAAGGGAAAAAGGAGCGGCCTGGTGCATTCCAGGGTGATGATCCACCAACCCCTATCGGGGGCCCAGGGCCAGGCCAGCGATATTGAGATCGCCGCCAAGGAGGTCCTCAAGATCAAGGACGAGCTCTACCAGATCATTGCGAACCATTCCGGCCAAAGCCTGGAAAAGGTGAACGAGGACAGCGACCGGGATTTCTGGATGAAGGCCGAAGAGGCCAAGAAATACGGGATGATCGATGAGGTTTTGGAACGTGACAAGACCTCAAAAGGCTAAATTTTTACAAAATCCACTGTTTGGCACGGACCAAATCCATTATTTTTGTTTCCAAGGGGTCAAATACGGAATATTGATGTAGTATGGCAAAGGAAAATTTGGAATGTTCTTTTTGTGGCAGAAAAAAACCGGAGACCAATCTGTTGATCGCCGGCCTGGACGCCCATATCTGCGATCGTTGCATTGAACAGGCCCACAGTATAGTTGCGGAAGAATCCAAGCAATCCAAGAACCAGGACCTAAGTGCTGAACTGGTCCTGAAAAAGCCCATGGAAATCCATGACTTTTTGGACAGTTTTGTCATTGGACAGGAACGGACCAAAAGGGTGATGGCGGTGGCCGTGTACAATCACTACAAAAGGCTGCTGCAATCCAAGGGCAAGGACGATGGGGTGGAGATCCAAAAGAGCAACATCATCATGGTGGGGCAGACCGGGACCGGGAAGACCCTGATCGCAAAGACCATAGCACGCATGCTCAATGTTCCCTTGGCCATAGTGGATGCCACGGTGCTCACCGAGGCCGGCTATGTGGGGGAAGATGTGGA
>CALDPL010000492.1 GCA_937911965.1 uncultured Allomuricauda sp.
CCCGCTGGTGCCCCGGTTGCAAAATACCTTCAGATCGGGGTCCAAGTCGAAGAGTTGGGCATAGCGTACTGTGGAACTGTTGGCCAAATGCAGCCGATATCCCTTGGGAATGCTTTTGAGCAATTGATCGAAAACGCTGAAATCCGAAAAGGGAATTTTTTTCAAATAGTTTTCCCTGCCCAGCTCGTAACTCTTTTTGGCCTCCAACCATTGTTGTTTATAAGGGCTTACCGTTGAATTTGGGGACACGATCGAGGCGAGGACTTCATTGGGTCTTGCCCGGATGTGCTCCGTCAGGCAAAAAAAGGTGTCATAGGCCTTCTTCGGGTCAATGTGCCAATGGGTGGCCGGCCGGTATTGCCTCAAGAAAGCCTTGATCTTCTTGGAAACGATCATGCCGCCGAAAGTGACCAACAGATCCGGTCTCAGGGCTTCGAACAGGGCCTGGCGTCGATCGGACTTTTCTATGGGGGCCAGGATGCTGTCGATGCTGGGGAAGAATCCCTTGTGGTGCACATTGGAAGTGGTCTCCGTGAAGACCAGGGTATTTCCGTCCTTGGCCAAGGCCTCAAGGACCTCCTTATCCAGGGAGTCCGGCGGGTTCACCCCGACCAGGACCATTTTTCGGGGACTGTTTTTCCAAAGTGACCTATGGGGTTCCAAATCCAAGGAGACCCGTCTTGGCTCCGTTCCTACTTTGGGGACCGGCCTTACCGAGGCCTGTTCCACTTGGTTGTACAGGGGTTCCTCGAAGGGGATGTTGATGTGGACCGGGGCATTTTCCCCAAGGGCGGTCCGCACCGCCTTTTCAAGTTCAGCCTCATTGTGGGCCTGTACCTTTTCCTGGGAACTTTCAAGGCGCCTGCCATACTTGGCGAACAGTTCCGTGGAATGGGAGGGGTCCTGTTCGAGCTGGGCGGAATAGGCCACATGCTTTTCCAACAAATTTTGCTGCCGTATGGTCTGCCCATCCCCGATATCGATCCTATAGGTCGGCCGGTCGGCCGAAACCACCAACAAGGGGATATCGCTATAAAAGGCTTCGGCCACGGCGGGATAGTAATTGAGCAGGGCGGATCCCGAGGTGCATACCAGGGCCACCGGCCTTCCCGATTGCTGGGCCAGGCCCAGGGCAAAAAAAGCAGCGGACCGCTCATCGACCACACTGTAGCAGGTGAAATAGGGATTCTTGGTAAACCCCAGGGTCAAAGGGGCATTTCTGGAACCGGGGGATATCACGATGTTCTCGATGCCCATGGATTCGAAAGCAAGTACCAGGGTCTGGGCCGAAGGGATGTTGGAGTACTTCATGGAGTGCAAAAATACGTTTGTTCAGGGGATTCCCCAATAAGGAAGATCCAAATTAAAGGGCTCCCAACACGGTTCTGCTCTTGTTCAGGATCTCAGTCCATTCCCTGTAGGGATCCGAGGCAGAAGTTATGCCGCCCCCGGCGAAGACCAGGGCCCTGTCCCCCTTGAGTTCCATGCATCTGAGGTTGACGAACAGGGAGATGTCCCTGGGGGCCTGTAGATTTATTTCACCCAGGAAACCGGTATAGTAAGTTCGATCGTAATTTTCGTTTTCAAGGATAAAATCCAAGGCCTGCTGTTTTGGAATCCCCCCCACGGCAGGGGTGGGATGCAGGCTTTTGACAAGTTCCCCCAAATCGGCTTCCGCCGAAAGGGTTCCCTTGATTTGGGAACAAAGGTGCCAGAGCTGCCCCGCCCGCCTGGACTCCTGCGCCCCGAATTCCAGTCGATCCATAAAGGGACCCAGGCGTTCCACAATATATTGGGTCACCATATGCTGTTCCTCCAGCTCCTTTGCCCCCCAATTGGGGTTTTCCCCCTCCAAAAAGGGAAGGGTACCCGCAAGGGACATGCTCCGGAACTCCCTGTCCTTGATCCGTACCAGGCTTTCGGGGGTCGCCCCGCACCAAGTACCCAGGCCGGGATGGTGGACCAGATGGCAAAAGGCCGCGGGATAGCGCTGCAGAAGGCTCTTGAAAATATCGATGGGCCCCTTCTGCAAGGGCAGTTCCCATTTTTTGGAGAGCACCACCTTTTTGAGCCTACCGCTTTTGAGTTCCTCAAGGGCCTTGCCCAACAATTCCAAATGTTCCCGCTCTCCCCCATGGGGAGGGTCCACCTTTTTCAAAGGTCCCGGTCTTCCCTGGGAAAAGCGCGATCTCATGACCGCATCGGCCCGGATCAGGGTCATTCCCCTGCTCAGGTCGAAGGGGGCCAGGAGGAATCCCCTTCCCTGGAAGCCCTCATCCCGGACCAAGGAATCGTCCCCTTGGAAAATCCCGATCAGTTCGCTTTCCCCCGGTTTTAGGTACAGGGCAAAGGGAATGCCTTGGGCAAGACCCTTTTTGGCCCGGTCAAAAAGTTGTTGGGGGGAGTTATTTTCTGGGGAGTGCAATGGTGGTCAGTTTACAATTGGAAATGAGTTCCCCCTCCTCATTGGTGATCTTGATTTCCCAAAGCTGTGTGGTCCTTCCCTTGTGGATTATGGAAGCCTTGGCATAGACATAGCCTTGTGAGATGGATTTTACGTGATTGGCGGCAATCTCGATCCCCCGGATCTGAAATTGTTTCGCATCCATAAAAATATAGGATGCGGCACTGCCCACACTTTCTGCCAGGGCCACCGAGGCACCCCCGTGGAGCACCCCATCGGGCTGGTGCACCCTGGGGGTGACCGGCATACGGGCCAACAGATGGTTTTCCCCCACATCGATATATTCGATTTCCAAGGTTTCCATCAGGGTCCCTTTGCATATCGCATTGCAAACGGACAGTATTTTCTCCTTGTGATCTTCGGTTCCCATATTCTTTGAATTTAGGCAAGGCCGCCCGATCTTGGGCGGGTTGCGGGAATTAATTTTCCGCCTCCCTATCTTCCTCCTTGGGGTAATAGTCTATGACCCGGGTGATATAGGAGTTCGAAGGGGTCACGATCTGTTTGACCCAATTGGCGGGACTGTTGCTGTCAAACTGGTAAATATAACGCTCCACCGCCTCGGTGGAAACGGTCTTGGTGACCACATGGTCCAAGATCCCGTCCTTGTAATGATGGTATCTTTTCTTTTGGGACACGAACTGCCCTTCGTCCATATGGTACAAAAAATCCTCACTGCTGATCAAGAGGCCCTGTTCGTTGTACACCTCTTCATGGGCCCTGTTGGGTTGTCCGTCCAGGTATTCCTTGGTGAGCACCGAACCCGGACTCCCCTCCTGGCCCGGATTCCCCGTGGTCCTGACTGATTTTTCCAAAACCCCGTTGACAAAGGTGCTGACCGTGGTTGCATCCCTTTGTGAGCTGTATTCAAAAGTGGTCTCGTCCACCCCATCGATATTGGAGGTGATGATGTTTTTCAGGCGGCCGTCCTCCCCGTAATTGTATTCCTGTTTTTCCAGGAACTGTTTGTCGTATGAAATGATCTTTTCCCCCACCCTCCTATGGGGCAGGGAATCGATGGTGTAAAAATTGGCCATGGAGGTGGCCTCGTCCAGAATGTTGTTCTTATAGCTCTCCATGCGTTTCTCGACCAACTCCCCGTCCCTGAACAGGTAATAGGTGATGTCCTGATCCAGTTCGTTGTATTGGGTGACGGTCTTGGTCAACAGGCCCTCGGGGCTGAATTCAAAGGTCTCCCTGCCGTAGGGGGTGATCACCAAACAGCGCTTTACATTTCCCCTCAGGTCGAAATCCTTGGTCGTGAAGATCTGGATCTCTTGGGAATGGAGGCCAAGGACCAGGAAAAATGCGATAATGGTATATAATGGGCAAAGTTTGGACATGTAACAAAATTAGTTCGAATTGGGACAAATCAAAATAAATGGCCCCTCATATTGAAAATGTGGGAGGGCCAGGGTCCGACATTAGAATTTGCGACTTGGATCGAAACCCTGTAGGTCCATGGACAATTTGCCCCCCCCGACCAGCTCGGTGACCAGTTTTCCCGTGGCAGGTCCCAGGGACCAGCCCATCATGGCGTGTCCCGTGGCGACGATCAGATTGTCAAAGCCCTTGGGCCGCCCTATGTAGGGCAAACCGTCGGGGCTTACCGGACGCAGGCCACATTGGGCATTGTCCTTGTCCTTTTGGGAAATCTCAAGGCCCTTATAATAGGATTCCGCCCCTTTGGCAATGGCCTCCACCCGTTCCTTCCTGATTTTGTGGTTGATCCCGGAAAACTCCATGGTGCCCGCAAAACGGGTAAAACCATCCATGGGGGTGACCGCCATGCTGGCCTCCATGAGAATGGCGGGCATGCCTATCCCTGTGGGGGCCTCCACATTGATCCGATACCCCTTGCCCCCTTCCATGGGCAGGGAAAGCTTCAATTTCTTGGCCAATCGGGAGCTCCATGTTCCGGCGGCCAACACCACCTCATCCACCGCATAGCATGACTTATTGGTCTTCACCTGGGCAATGGTTCCACCTTGGGCCTCGATATCCAGGACCTCCTCCCCTTTTTTGAGAAGTACCCCACAAGCCTCGAGGTGCCGTTTCAAATTGGCCATGATCTGTGGCGGGGTGGTATGTCGGTCACACTCGTATAGGATGGCCCCTTCGGCATCGAATTCCACATTGGGTTCGATCTGGGCCAGTTGGGCTTTGTCAAGTGCCCTGGCCTCAAGGCCCATTTCCACCGCCTTCTCCATTACTTTTTTCTCATGGTCCCTGGCCTTTTCCGTTTTGTAGACCATCAAGAGTCCCTTATCCCCAAATTGGAAGTCCCCCAGGTCGCCCGAGGCCCTTATGCCGTCGTACAGCTCCCTGCTCAAGAGGTTGATGTCCCGGATCAGGGGCATGGCCCGGTTGACTTTGGCCACGGTGGAGGATTTTTTGAAATACCAGGCCCACTTGAGAAAATCCGCATCCAATCTTGGCTTTAAATAAAAGGGACTGGAGGAGTCGAACATATACTTCAGGCCCTGGTTGATCTTTCCGGGGGCCGCCAATGGAATGATATGGCTTGGGGTCAGGTAGCCCGCATTGACATGGGAAGCCCCTGAATCCATTCCACCCTTGTCCAGTACCGTTACCGAATGTCCTTCCTTTTGTAGATCATAGGCCGTTGAAAGCCCGACGATCCCGCCCCCGACAACAACGACATTTTTGTTATGATCCACGCCCATTGAATGAGATTTTTTGATGCATAAAAATTTGGAAGCAAATATAAGTATTAAGGTTAGCACAAAGTTAGGACAGTGAACATATTCCGTTATGGAAGTTTTGACTATTTTTGGACGATTTTGAAAAACAATCCACTAATGAAGAAAATATCCATTTTGGCCCTGGGTCTTGTATTTGCCTGCAACTCGACCCATAAGACCGTACCGGCGTCCGAGCAGGCCCAAACCAGCGTCGATCCCCAGGTCTTTGCCCAGAGCATCACAGAGGGAGAATTGAAAGAACATCTGTACACCTATGCCTCGGACGAATTCGAAGGAAGGGAAACCGGGACCCCCGGTCAGAAAAAGGCGATCGCCTACCTGAGATCGCACTATGAATCCCTTGGCATTCCCGCGGCCAAAAAGGATGGGGATTATTTCCAAAAGGTTCCCCTTGAAATTTCCAAGGTCCCCACAGGCTCCGTTTCCATCAATGGGAAGGACTACCAACTCGGGGAGGAACTCGTCACCTTCGGCAGTGCCCAGGGCAACTTCGACCAAGTGATCTATGCGGGTTATGGGGTTGAGGAAGGGAACCATTCCGATTATTCAGGATTGGACGTGAACGGGAAGATCGTCCTGATCAAGGCCGGAGAGGCCGTCGATGCCAACGGCAACTATATCATTTCCGGAAGCACCGAACCCTCGGTTTGGAGCAACCCCGGGGAATCCATGGGGAAAAAGGTGGAACTCGCCATGTCCAAGGGGGCCAAAGGGGTCCTCTATTTTGACGCCAATGGCTATCCGAGGTTCAAGGGCTATTTTGACTATATGAAGGCCAACGGCAGCGGAAGGATGCGCTTGGCCAGTGACGACAACAGTGCCATCATGATCAACATCAACCAGGAAGCCGCCCAAGCCATCAAGGCGGACATCCTGGAGGACCATGCTCCCAAGGCGGTGAAGGTCGACCTGGGGCTGAATGTGGCCAGTGCCAATGACAAGGTGGATTCAGAAAATGTGGCCGCTATCATAAGGGGCAGTGAAAAGCCCAATGAATATGTGGTCATTTCTTCCCATTTGGACCATATCGGAATCAGTTCCGACGGCCAGATCAACAATGGTGCCGACGATGACGGTTCCGGTTCGGTTTCCATGTTGGAGATCGCGGAAGCCTTCAAAAAGGCGGTGGATGCCGGCCAGGGTCCAAAACGTTCCATTGTGTTCCTACATGTCACCGCAGAGGAAAAAGGATTGTTGGGTTCCCGGTATTATACCGATGTGGACCCCATATTCCCGCTTTCACAGACCGTTGCCAACCTGAACATCGATATGATAGGGCGGATCGACCCCAACTATAAGGGGGACAGGAACTATCTGTACCTGATTGGCTCCGACAAATTGAGTACGGAACTGCACGAACTCTCCGAAGAGGTGAACAACAAATACACCCAGATCGAGATTGATTATACCTATAATGATGAGAACGACCCCAATCGGTTCTATTATAGGAGCGACCATTACAACTTTGCCAAGAACAACATTCCCATCATATTCTATTTTAACGGGACCCATGCGGACTACCACCGCCCAGGGGATACACCCGACAAGATCAATTACGATCTGTTGGAGAACCGCAGCCGCCTGGTTTTCCACACCGCTTGGGAAATTGCCAACAGGGATCAAAGGCTGGTGGTGGACAAAGCCGCGGACTAAGCACAACAAATTGGTATATAAGGCCCTTGGAAACAGGGGCCTTTTTTTGTGCGCAAAAAAAAATCCCAAGCCGAAAAGCTTGGGATCCATTGATTTGGGGTGGAAGACCGGGTTCGAACCGGCGACCTCTGGAACCACAATCCAGCGCTCTAACCAGCTGAGCTACAACCACCATTTAAAACGGACGCAAAAATACTCCATTGTATCGATCAAACCAAACAATTTTGGCCTTTGGGCCACAAATATTTTTGATGGACCTTTGGTTCGGGAGCTGGGGTCCCATCCAATGATCTGTGTCACTGAACCTAGGGATTTCGTATATTTAATCGGTAAAAAACATGGTTTTATGGTTCAAACACACTTATTTTGGGGTTTCACAACAATTAATTTATAAAAAGCCCTTCCAAAATTAATTTAGCCCATAAACTTTATGAATTTTTGGTGACCGAGAAACTTTCCATACCAAACTCAAGGCACTTCCTTTCCGGATACTTGTTGTGGGTCCTTATTTTTCTATTTTCCCTTCCCATGGTCGGGCAATTGGACAAAAAGGACAGTCTGGCCTTCAGGTTACAGCGTTTGGAATCCACCAATAGGTTCAATCCACAGGACACCACCCATATCAACCTGTTGATCCGATTGGCCTATTCCTATAGATATTTGGACAGCGACAGCCTGTATTCCCTGGCCGAAAGGGTTCTGGATTACAGCGAGGCCATAGACTACAGTTATGGAAAGATCAAGGCCCTGGACGCCATGGGCAACTATTACTATGGCAAGGGGGACCGAAAGACTTCCATGCCGCTGTTCGAGGAGGCCCTTGAATTGGCCCGGCAAACGGAGGATATCCGATCGGAGGTCACCATCATCAATACCCTGGCCCAAAACCATAGCTTTGAAGGCAATTACGCGGATGCCCTGAACCTGAACCTAAAGGGAATCGATCTGGCCAAAAAGATCGATGCCCAAAGAATGCTTTCGGTCCTGAACGAGAACATTGCCGGCCTCTATGCGGACCAAAAGGATTTCAAGAACGCCCTGATGTTCTATGACACGGTGCAGCGGATCAACAAAAAATTGGGCAATCAGATCATCGATGCGGAGACCCAGAGCAATATGGCCTCCCTTTATATGGACGCCAAGGACTACAAACAGGCGATGTTCAACATCAACAGGAGCATCATAACCTTTGAAAAGCACAAAATATACGATTGGCTGGCCTATGCCTATGAGGTAAAGGGAAACATTTACCTCAAGCAGGACAAATTCCAGTGGGCACTCTACTGGTTCGATCAAAGCAATTTTATCTTCTCCCACCATATTGAGGACGATAGGATCAAGATCGAACTGCTCAACGGCATGTCCAAAGTGTACCTTGGATTGGGCAAGGACAGTCTATCCATGCTATACGCCAAGGAAGGCCTGGAACTCTCCAAAAAGATCAAATCGCTCCAAGGGCAGATCGATTGTTCGGAGACCCTCTATCAACTCTATAAGAAGAAAGGGGAACACAGTGCCGCCCTGGGTTATCTGGAAGGCTTCAAGAGCCTATCGGATTCCCTGTTCCGGGACAAGAACGAACAGAGTCTTTCCCTATTGGAGACCAAACTGCAGTACCAACAGGAGAAGCGGGAACTCATCGAGGCCAACCAGGCCGCCCTTGCCAAACAGCGGAACTACATCTATTTCTCGATCATCATCCTATTGATATTGAGTATCATCATCCTGGTGGTGCGCCGCTCCGAAAAGATCCAAAAGAAATTGAATCGGGAACTCAAGGAAAAATCCGAAGCGGTGACCCAGCGCGAACACGAGTTGCACGAGATCAACCGTACCAAGACCAAACTTTTTTCAATCATCGGGCACGACCTGAGGGGACCGATAGGGGCACTCCAGGAACTGCTCAAACTCTTTATGGCCGGAGAGATCGGCAAGGATGAATTCATCTCCTTCATCCCCAAGCTCAAATCCGATGTGGAAAACATCTCCTTTACCTTGAACAACCTACTGTCCTGGGGCCAGAACCAGCTCAATGGGGTGGTGACCCGACCCAAAAGGATCTCCCTGGACAAAATTGTGGACAACAACATCCAACTGCTCTCGGAACTGGCTAAGAACAAGGCCATCAAGATCATCAACCAGATTCCGGACAACTCCCAGATCTGGGCCGATCACAACCAGATAGACATCGTGGTGAGAAACCTCTTGAGCAACGCCATCAAATTCACCCCCAACAACGGGCTCATCACCATAGAGACCGAGGAGAAGGGGAACTACCGCCAGTTTTCGATCCGGGACACCGGGGTGGGAATGAACAAGGAAATGCAAAAAAAGGTCTTCGAGGATTCCACCAATATCACCACCTACGGTACCAATAATGAAAAGGGCACCGGACTTGGACTGTCCCTATGTAAGGAAATGATCCAAAAGAACAACGGCAAAATCTGGGTGGAGAGCCACCTGAGGAAGGGAAGTACCTTCCATTTCACCGTACCCAAGGCAGAAAAAAGGTACCAAAAGGCCGGTTGATCAGATCAGGTCATCCAAGCTGTCCACGGCCAAGTGGCGTTCCACGGTAAAGCCCTCGGCATATTCCACCCCCACGATCCTTCCCAGGTCCCTGGCACGATAGACGACCGAATCGGTAAAGTTCTTGCTGCTGATGGGGGTTTCCGGTTCCTTGCTGTCGGGGTCGTAGAATTGTGAGGAATAGGCCATGATGGCCTCCTTCTTTTGTTCGATGAACCCCGTAATGTCCACCACAAAATCAGGCTTGAGGTTCTTCCATTGGATATAGTGGTACACCAGTTTGGGCCTCCAGGCCTCTTGGGCAGTTCCCTTATCGTCCTCGGTGGCAATTCGTGCCAGTCCACTCAAAAAACAGGAGTCACTGACCAATTTGCTGCCCCGTGCATGATCGATGTGCCGATCTTCCACCGCATTGGCCAGTACGATATTTGGACGGTACTTTCTGATGATCCGGATCAATTCCATCTGGTGCTGTCGGTCGTTGCCAAAGAACCCATCGGCAAATCCCATGTTCTCCCGCACGGCCAGTCCCAAGATCTCGGCCGATCGGGCCGCTTCTTTCGCCCTGATCTGTGCAGATCCCCGGGTTCCGAGTTCTCCTTGGGTCAAATCGACGATTCCCACCTTTTTCCCTTTGGAGACTTCCTTGGCAATGGTGCCCCCGGCACCCAGTTCCGCATCATCCGGATGCGAGGCAAACACTAATATGTCCAGTTTCATCAAATTCGTTCTATTCCCAGCTACGATTTAAATCTTTGGTGCGGTCCCTCCGCACCCGGCAATGGACCCCTTGGCGGGGCTATACTTCCTGGGCCCGGACCCCCTTGGCCCGAGCGGCCACAATGGCCTGCTCCAGATCCGCGATCAGGTCCCGGGGTTCCTCGAGGCCCACCGAAAATCGGATCAGGGAATCCCTAATGCCCTGTTTTTCCCGATCTTCGGGGGTCAGGAGCGAATGGGAGGTCTTGGTGGGGGAAAGTACGGTACTTTCCACCCCGGCAAGGCTCATGGCCGGCTTTATGAGTTTTAAATTTCTGAAGAACAAAGAGGTGTCGATCTCCGGGTCCAGTTCAAAGGAGAGCATTCCCCCAAAACCGTGCATCTGTGCCTTGGCGATGTCATGGCCCGGATGGGACTCCAGCCCCGGATAGTACACCTTGTCGACATCCACACGATCCTTCAGGTATCGGGCCATTTGCATGGCATTGTCGTTTTGGGTCCTGACCCTGATGCCCATGGTCTTGATGCTGCGTTCCAGCAGCCATACCGTATAATCGCTTAGGTTTCCCCCGAAACATATGGCCGTCCCGAGGACCGGTTCCATAAGTTCCCGGGAAGTGGCCACCACTCCGGCGCAAATGTCGGAATGTCCCCCCATATATTTGGTTGCCGAGTGCAGTACCATATCGATTCCGAAATCCAGGGGATTCTGGTTTACGGGACTTGCAAAGGTGTTGTCGATCATGCTGATGATGCCCCGCTGCTTGGCCAAGGCCGCCACCCCGGAGAGATCCGTAATGGTGAGCAAGGGGTTGGAGGGGGTTTCGAGATAGATCACCTTGGTATTGGGCCGGATCTCCCTTTTGAAGTCCTCCACTTCCCATCCGGAGGTAAACGAATACTCGATCCCGTACCTCTCAAATTGGGTGGCGGCCAGATTGTAGGTGCCCCCGTATATGGTCTGTTGCAGCACCACATGGTCCCCTTTGCGAAGCAGGGACATAAGGGCCGTACTGATCGCGGCCATGCCACTGCTGAATATCATGGCGGTCTGTGCGTGTTCCAGGGCCGCCAGTTTTTTTCCAAGGGCCTCTTGATTGGGTGTATTGAAATATCTCGGATACCTTTTTTGGTCCACCTCCTCAAAGTCATAGGCCGTGCCCATGTACAATGGGGAAACGGCCCCCTTGAATTGGATGTCCTCGAGTTCCCCCTCATGGGTGCATAGGGTGTTCAACCCTTTTTTATCTGTCTCCATTTCAATAAAAAAATCTATGGGTTAAAGATACATCTTGTTTACTTGGATTCGGGT
>CALDPL010000493.1 GCA_937911965.1 uncultured Allomuricauda sp.
CTACGCCAAGACAAACAATATGCGTTTCAAGAGAAGCATTGCAAAAAGAAAGATCATGAGGAGAAACAAAAGAAGGTCCCTGACCCTGATTTTGGCATTGTGTTCCCTCTCGGGCTTTTCCCAGACCGGTCTGGACCTGGAGGCCCTGATGGCACTGGCCTTGGAAAACAACCGGGGAATCCGGGCCGGGGCCATGAAAGTGGAACGGGCGGAGGCCTTGAAGGGAACGGCCTTCGAATTTGACAAGACCGAGATCTACTATCAGTACGACGAGAACAATTTGGACCTCAATGGGGAGGCCCTTAGGGTGTTCGGCCTGCAACAGCAATTTGAATTTCCCACGGTCTACGGGGCCAGGAACAAACTCCAAAAGACCGGGCTCGAACTGGAACGGGCCGGGCTCGATCTCCAAAGGAAACAGTTGGCCAAATCCCTGGCCCAGGCCTATGACCGCTATCAGATCCTGAATCAGCGGGCGGGGTTGTACCATATCCTGGACAGCGTCTACGGGCAGTTTGCCCATGCGGCCCAACGCCGATTTGAGTTGGGGGAGACCAATTATCTGGAGCGGGTGACCGCCCAGGCCAAACAAAGGCAGATCGCCAATGCCCACACTGAGGTCAAGGCGCAGATCCTGGTCGCCCAAAATGAAATCCTCGCCCTGGTACAGGCCGGGGACAGCCTGTCCATATCCTTGGAAGTGCCAAAGAAATTGGAGCTCACCAACAGCTCGGGCCTGATGGAAGCCGAAACCTCTTTTCTGGAACTGCGCCACAGGCAGAGCCTGGCCCAAAAAAGGCTGGAGGGGAATCAATTGTTGCCCGACCTCAACCTGGAATACTTCCAAGGGACCAACAAAGGCCTGGGAACCTCCCTCTATGGGGTGCAATTGGGCCTAAGGGTCCCCTTGCTTTTCTTCGGGGGGAGCAGCAGGCTGAAGGCCTCCAAGATCCAGACCCAGATCACCGAAATGGAAAACAGGGACATGGCCCTATCGGTCCACCGGGAATACCGGGCCCTGAAAACCCTTTTGGAACAACAGGCCAAGGAACTCGATTATTTCGAGCAGGAAGGCAGTGCCCTTTCCCGGGAAATCCTGAAAACCGCATCTGGAAATTTTCTCAATGGGGAAATCGATTTCTTCCAGTACATCCAAAGCCTTGAAAATGCCTATGAGATCCAATTGGACCACCTGGAGCTGCTCCATCGGTACAATAGGACCGTTATTTCCATCAATTATTTGACCCTAACCCGATAAAACATGAAAAATAGATTCCAACTTCCCCTATCCGTCCTTTTATTGTTGATGATGGCCTGTGGGAGCAAAGAGCGGGAAGCGTCCCCTTCCCAACAACAGCAAGATTCCCCGACGATCAGAGTCAGTCGGCAGCAGTTTGAAACCAATGGTTTCGAATTGGGAAGCATGCAGGAGCGGGACCTCCCCGAAGTGGTGGGAACCTCGGGCATCCTGGAGGTACCCCCACAGTACAGGGCCGAGGTCTCGGCGGTATTGGGCGGGTTTGTCAAAAAGGTCCCCTTTCTCATCGGGGACACCGTCAAAAAGGGACAGACCCTGCTCGTATTGGAAAGCCAGGAGTTTCTCCAATTGCAGCAACAGTATCTGGAGGTCCACAACCAATTGGAATTCCTCAAATCGGAATATGGCCGGAACAAGACCCTCTTCGAGGAGAACATCACTTCCCAAAAGAACTATTTGGCCGCCAAGAGCAAGTACGAAACCGCCCTGGCCACCCACAAGGGCCTGGCCGGGCAGCTTCAAATGCTCCACAGTTCCCCAAAGTCGGTGGAACAGGGCACCCTGGTCCCTGAGATTTCCATCCCCTCCCCGATCGATGGCAAGATCTCCAAAATGGAGGTCAGCCTGGGCAGTTATGTCAGCCCGGCCACCGAAATCATCGAGGTCGTGGACCAGGGGGAACTGCACTTGGAACTGACCGTATATGAAAAGGACATCCTCAAGGTAAGGGAAGGACAAAAGATCCGCTTCACGGTCCCAGGGGCATCCAGGGAACCGCTTTGGGGCAAAGTCTTTCTGGTGGGTGCCTCCATCGATGGGGCCCATAGGAGCATCGCCGTCCACGGTCATATCGATCGGGAGGACAACAACCTGTTGCCCGGAATGTTCGTCGAGGCCTTGATCATGACCGAACTGGGCCGCGGGATGTCCCTTCCCGAAGGGGCCGTCATTGAATCCGAGGGCAGCAGCTATGTATTGAAACTGCGCTCCGAGACCAATGGGGAGTTTGAATTTGAACGCATTGCGGTGGAGCCGGGGAGGACCTTTGGTGGGTATACCGAGATATTGTCCGAAGAAGGGCTGGGGGAAGATTCACAATTCTTGACCAAGGGCGCCTTTGACCTTTTGGGGGGCTAATATCAACCCAGCCCCACATCCAGGCACATCATGATGATGAATCCCCCGATAAAGCCCAGGGTGGCTATATCGGTGTATTTGTCCTTTTGGGTCTCGGGGATCACCTCTTCCACCACCACAAAGATCATGGCGCCTGCGGCAAAGGAAAGGGCATAGGGCAATATAGGTTCAAAGGAGAGGACGGCCCAGGCCCCCAGAACCCCGGCAATAGGTTCCACAATGGCCGAGGCCTGCCCGTAGAGCCAGCTCTTCCATCGGCTCAACCCATGCCTTCGCAGCGGCATGGCCACGGCAAAGCCCTCGGGGAAATTCTGCAGTCCGATCCCTATGGCCAAGGCCACCGCACCCCCGATGGAGGCCCCTTCAAAACCTGCGGCCACCCCCCCAAAGAGCACTCCGACTGCCAGGCCCTCGGGTATGTTGTGCAA
>CALDPL010000494.1 GCA_937911965.1 uncultured Allomuricauda sp.
CCGGCCCCCGCGGCCGACGAGCGCTCCTCGAGGCGCTCCTCGAGGCGCCTGGGGGTTGAGCGCCAGGGGCGCAAGGAGGCGCCCATGAAGGTGACCCGGAACGATTTGGCCGGTCTGGCCGGCATTGCCACCGAGAGCCTTATCCGTACCTTGTCCGATTTCAAGAACGAAGGTTTGATCGCCATCGAGAACCGGAACATCAGGGTCTTGGACAAGGTCGGGTTGGACAGGGTACATTAAAGGAACCCCGACCTCAGAGCAGGGGACTCAACAACTTTGCGGCACCCTCCAACAGTTTGTTGAGCCAGGGCCGCTTGCTGAAGGCCTTGTGGTCGGTCAACAACCTACTGCCCTCACAATCTTCCAGATAGTCCCTCCTCATGG
Organism: uncultured Allomuricauda sp.; assembly: GCA_937911965.1. Taxonomy (GTDB): domain Bacteria; phylum Bacteroidota; class Bacteroidia; order Flavobacteriales; family Flavobacteriaceae; genus Flagellimonas. The sequence continues at coordinate 385 of CALDPL010000494.1, forward strand.
ATTCGCAGAGCTCGGAATCGTAGACAAAGACCTGGGCCTCGTAATTCTGTTGCAGGCTCCTGTTGTCCAGGTTCGCCGTTCCAATGCTCACTACCCGATCGTCACAGAGCAGGACCTTGCTGTGCAAAAACCCATCGGGGAAAAGGTAGATCTTTATCCCTGCCTTGAGGTAGGACTCGAAATAGGCCCGGACACACCAGTCCACCAACTTCATGTCCGTGGTGGAGGACATCAGAAGGCGGACGTCCACCCCGCTCAGGGAGGCGGTCATCAGACCCTGCAGGATGGCATGGTTCGGAATGATATAGGGATTGGTGATGTACAGGTATTTTTCAGCACTGTTGATCAGGGAAAAATAAGCCTGCTCCATCACATCGAAGTCATCGTCCGGGCCGCTTGGGACGATCTGGAGCGGGCCATGGGCACCGGGCTTGGGCACGGGCACGAACTGGGACATGTCCAATTTTTTGCCACTGGCCAAGTACCAATCCGATAAAAATACCCGGTTCAGGTAATCGACCGCCTCCCCGTCGATCTTCAAATGGTCGTCATGCCATTTGCCCAGGGCCGGGTCCCCTTTCAAATATTTATCCGAGATATTGATTCCCCCGGTGAAGCCGATCTTATTGTCCACCACGATGATCTTTCTGTGGTTCCGATAATTGATGGAGGTCAAAAAGCGGCCGAACTTATAGGGGAGGAACTGGGCGGTCTCCACCCCGACGGCCTGTAGGTTTCCCAAGTATTTCTTGCTCAGGGAAAAACTACCGATTCCATCGTACAATAGCCTGACGGTCACACCTTCGGCGATCTTGCGCTCGAAAATCTCCAGGAGTTTGTCCGCCAAGAGCCCATCTTCATAGATATAGTATTGGATGTGGATCAGCTCCTTGGCCCCTTCCAGGGCCTCGAAGATGCTTTCGAATGTTTTTCTTCCGTTCCTGAGCAGGGTCAGTTCGTTGGCACAGCTCACCGGGCAATGCACGGTCCTTTGGATCAAGCGGGCCAGTTTTGTCCCCTTGCCGGGAAGCTCCCCCATGCAGTCCCCTAGGCGGCTGCCCTCCCCGATGATTATTCGGTTTTGTTCGGAAAACATTTTGTTCCTTCTTCGGTTCCTGCCAAAGATGAGATAGAGCAATACCCCGCCGACCGGGATGGTGAATATGGCCAGGAGCCACCCCAGGGTTTTGCCGGGGCGAATCCCGTTCATCAACAAACTGATCACCGTGGCCAGGGCGATGAGGACATAAACTCCTATGAGAATGGCTACCAACATGGGTTTCAAGTGGGTTTGCCACACAAAGATATGCCACTTGGAGCTTCCTTGATCGGCCATTTGCAAATTACCCTTGGAATTTTCCATTCCCTTGATAGGGGACCCAATGGCGTTCCTAGGATTTTAAGTTAAAATTAACATGGTTCCAAAATGGCACTGCTTACTTTTAGGAACCAAGAAATTCTTGGCACTCAAAACTCAATTACGCTGACTTATGAAAAGAAGAAATTTTGTACAGTATGCCGGTCTTGGCACTGGGGCACTGCTGATGCCTTCCCTATTGTTGGGGAACACCATCCCGGCCGAAGCCTTGTTGGAACCCGGGATGGACGTGGCCCTGAAAAGGAAGCTGGCCGATGTGGCCCTGGGGACGGCCAAATCCCTGGGGGCCACCTATGCGGACGTCCGTATTGGAAGATATCTCAACCAATATGTCTTTACCCGGGAGGACAAGGTCCAGAATGTGGTCAATTCGGAATCCTTTGGAATCGGAATCCGGGTCATCGCCAACGGGACCTGGGGATTTTCCTCCACCAATGCGGTGACCGAACAGGGGATCCAAAAGGCCACCCAACAGGCGGTGGCCATTGCAAAGGCCAATTCGAAGATCCAAAAGGAACCGGTGGTATTGGCCCCGGTTCAGGCCCATGGGGAGGTTTCCTGGAAGACCCCCATCAAAAAGGACTTCAAGGAAGTCCCCATTTCCGAAAAGGTGGACCTTTTGCTCACCGCCAATGCCGCGGCCATGCAGAATGGGGCAAGTTTCGTGAATTCCAACCTATTTATGGTCAATGAACAGAAGTACTTTGCCTCCACCGATGGGTCCTACATCGACCAGGACATACATCGCATCTGGCCCACCTTCAATGTCACGGCCGTGGATCGGCAGGCAGGGAAGTTCAGGACCCGGGCGGCAATGAGCGCTCCCATGGGTATGGGCTACGAGTATTTGGACGGACTGGAATCCGAGAAACTGTCCGGTCCACGGGGCATCAAACTCTACCGCAACAGCTATGATATGGTGGAGGATGCCACCCTTGCCGCCCAACAGGCCAAGGAAAAATTGACCGCCAAATCGGTGGAGCCCGGAAAATACGACCTGGTACTGGAGCCCAACCACTTGGGCCTTACCATCCATG
>CALDPL010000495.1 GCA_937911965.1 uncultured Allomuricauda sp.
ACTCGAACCCACGACCTGCTGATTACAAATCAGCTGCTCTAGCCAACTGAGCTATACCGGCATTTTACCGCCTTTTACCCACAAAAAAGTCCGCTATTTCTAACGGACTGCAAATGTAGAGATTTATTCTTTTAATCAAAATAATTTTTGAAAAATTTTGATCATACCTTGTCCCTTAATTTTTCCTTCCTTTTTACCAACTGCCGTTCCAGGGAACTGCATGCGGAATCCACCCCCTCCTCAAAAGTTTTGCACTGTTTTTTTACCATGAACTTGTCCCGGGGAACCGAGACCATGACCTCCACTATTTTATTTTCCTTGGCACTGGTGTTCTCCACCTTTAAAAACACGTCCGAATCAATGACCCTGTCGTAGAACTGTTCCAACTTGTCCATTCGCTTTTGGATAAAATCGATGAGCTTGGCGTCAGCCACAAAATTAACCGATTGCACATTTACCTTCATATAGATTGGATTTAATACTGCCTGGGGACAGCGGGTTAGACAATGTGGAAAGGCCTAATCCCTGTTCCTGGGATGGGCCTTTTGATGAACTTTCTTGAGTTCGGCGATACTGTTGTGGGTATACAGCTGTGTGGAAGACAGGCTGGAATGTCCCAAAAGTTCCTTGACCGAATTCAAATCGGCCCCCCGGTTCAGCAAGTGCGTCGCAAAAGTATGCCTGAGAATGTGCGGGCTCTTTTTCTGCTTGGGGGACACCATACTAAAATACTTATTAATAATGCGATAAACAAGCGTTTCATAAATTTTAGGAGCCCGCTCCGTCAAAAACAAAAAAGGGCTGGAAGCGGCCGGGGGCAGCTTGGATCTCTGTACCATATATTCCCGTATCAGCGCCAGGGTGGAGGGCAAAAGCGGCAGCACCCGCTCCTTGTTCCTTTTTCCCAGGACCTTGAGGCTACCGACCGAAAAATCGATGTTGGAGTGTTCGAGGTGGACCAGCTCGGTGCGGCGCATCCCGGTGGTGTACAACAGTTCTATGATCAAGCGGTCCCGGATCCCCTCGAAGTCCCCCCCAAAGGGAATTTGGGAAATGATCGCCTCCATTTCGGTTTCGGAAAAGGGAAGCTCCACTTTTTTGTCGGTTTTAAGGGCCCGGTGTTTGGCCATGGGGGAAACGGGCAACCGGCCCACCTTCATCAGGAATTTGTAATAGGCCGACAAGGAGGACAGCTTTCGGTTGATGCTGCGGTTGGAAAGCCCCCTACCCGACAGGTGGACGATCCAGTTCCGGATCGTCGGATAGTCCAGGTCGTCAATTTGGGATAGCTCCTGGGAATCCCTACAGAAATCGGTGAACTCCGTGATATCGCGCACATAGGCCTTTACGGTATGCGGGGAATACTTTTTCTCCAGGTTCAGATAGGATGTGAAGGCGGTCAGGGACATACCCCAAAATTAGTCAAAACCTATGCCCCTACGGCATAAAACAAAAAAAATCCCGTTCCTTGCGGAGCGGGATGGGGTCATATTGTGGAAGGGTCGCCTAGATTTCCTCTTGGTCCCTTAGACTTTGAATGTACTGGGCCTTTTGGTTCTGGGCCCTTTTCAGTACGGAAGGCTTGGTGAACTGCTGCCTGCTTCTCAGCTGGCGCATGGTCCCTGTCTTGTCAAACTTCCGCTTGAAACGCTTCAGGGCCCTATCGATGTTCTCTCCTTCTTTAACCGGTATGATCAACATAAGCTACAACCTCCTCTCTTTTAGAATTTTTTGGAGTGCAAATATACATTTATTACAAGGTACCGTGCAACCCCTTTTGAAATATTTCTTGCAAAAAGTATTTTCCAGGGACCGGACCTATTTAAGGATATGCCTTGAAATCACCACTTTTTGGATTTCCGTGGTCCCCTCCCCTATGGTACATAGCTTGGAGTCCCGGTAGAACTTTTCCACCGGAAAGTCCTTGGTGTACCCGTAGCCCCCATGGATCTGCACGGCCTCATTGGCCACCTTTACGCAGACTTCCGAGGCGTACATTTTGGCCATGGCCCCAAATTTGGTCATGGGCCTTCCCGCATTCCTCAAAAAGGCCGCCTTGTGCAACAACAGTTCAGAGGCCTCTATTTCAGTGGCCATATCGGCCAGTTTAAAGGAAATTCCCTGGAACTCGCTGATGGGCTTCCCGAACTGTACCCGCTCCTTGGAGTACTTCAGGGCAGCCTGATAGGCCCCCTTGGCGATTCCAAGGGAAAGGGCGCCAATGGAGATCCTTCCCCCGTCCAATACCTTCATGGACTGCACAAAGCCGTCCCCCACTTCCCCAAGGCGGTTCGCATCGGGGACCCTGCAATCCGAAAATATGAGTTCGGCGGTCTCGCTGGCCCGCATTCCCAATTTGTTCTCTTTTTTCCCACTGGAAAATCCGGGAGTGCCCTTTTCGACCACAAAGGCGGTCATCCCGTGACTGTCCCCCTTTTCCCCGGTACGGACCACCACTACGGCGATGTCCCCGCTCTTGCCGTGGGTAATGAAGTTCTTGGCCCCGTTGATCACCCAATGGTCCCCGTCCCGTACCGCCGTGGTGTTCATCCCCCCGGCATCCGATCCCGTATTGTGCTCGGTCAGCCCCCAGGCCCCGATCCACTCGGCCGTTGCCAACTTGGGGATCCAGCGTTCTTTCTGCCCCTGATCGCCAAAGCTCAAAATATGGTTGGTACAAAGGGAGTTGTGGGCAGCGACCGATAGCCCTATGGAAGGGTCCACCCTGGACAGCTCTTCCAGAATGGCTATGTATTCATGGTATCCCAGGCCAGATCCTCCCAGTTCCTGGGGGACCAGCACACCCATAAACCCGAATTCCCCGGCCTTTTTGAGTACCTCTATGGGAAAGGTCTGGGCCTCGTCCCATTCCATTACATGGGGAAGGATGAACTGTTGGGCGAAATCCCTTGCGGAATCGGCCACCATGATCTGGGTATCGGAATAATCAAAATTCGTTGTGGATATCGTATCCATTACCATTGGTGCATTTTTAGGGTCCAAATATAGTTCAATTCCATCAATACCTTGCCCAAACCGGGAGATCCGATGGAAAAGGAAATCCCACTTCGACCCGGAGGTTTGGGTTCCAAAGTGGGATTTTAGGTTTCGATTGGAAGATCGGCCCTATTCCTC
>CALDPL010000496.1 GCA_937911965.1 uncultured Allomuricauda sp.
AGGGGTCGTCTTCCAAAAAATCGGGCCTGTTGTACTGCTGGGCCTTGGCATCCAGAAATTCCTTGAGTTGTGCAGCTTCCATTCTAAACCTTGGAAACGATTTCCCCGTCCACCATGGTCAGTTTCCGGTCGGCCATATTGGCCAATTCCAGGTTATGGGTGACCAGTACAAAGGTCTGGCCGAACTCATCCCGTAGGCGAAAGAACAGTTTGTGAAGGGTTTCGGCACTTTCGGAGTCCAGGTTTCCACTGGGCTCGTCGGCGAATATCACCGATGGCCCGTTCATCAGCGACCTGGCCACGGCCACACGTTGTTGTTCCCCTCCCGAAAGCTCATTGGGCTTGTGGCCGTATCGCTTGGACAGGCCCAAAAAGTCCAACAGTTCCCTGGCCCTTGCCTCAGCCTTGGCCCGGGAGGTTTTCTTGATATAGGCCGGAATGCAGACATTTTCCAGGGCAGTGAACTCCGGGAGCAACTGGTGGAACTGGAAGATAAAGCCGATATGTTCGTTCCTGAACCGCGCCAGGGCCCGTTCGCCGAGCCCACCGATATCCACATTGTCGATCAGCAGACTGCTTTCCGATTTGTTGGAAGGACTGTCCAAGGTGCCCAAAATGTGCAAAAGGGTGGTCTTCCCGGCACCGGAGGGCCCCACGATGGAAACCACTTCCCCTTTTTTGATATCGAGATCGACCCCTTTGAGCACTTGAAGGTCCCCGTAATTCCTTTTGATATTTTTGGCCTTGATCATGAAAACCGCTTCAGCTCGTGAAAGTAGTAAATCCGACCGATAGGACAAAAATCCATCAATTCAAATAAGGTTTGCCCCAATATTGCGACAAAGGGTGAAGCAATTAATTCAACAAAGGGTTGGGAAACCCCCAACTTCCATTAATTTTGCCCCATGACAAAAACCCAAGAAACCGATCCAAAAGGGACCGCCATATTTGCCGGAGGCTGTTTTTGGTGCACCGAGGCGGTGTTTCAACGCCTCAATGGTGTCATTGAAGTGATCCCGGGATATACCGGGGGCACGATCAAAAATCCGGCCTATCGGGAAATCTGCACCGGGAGGACCGGACATGCCGAGGCCATCAAGATCGTCTATGATCCGCGGGCCATTTCCTATACCGAGCTGTTGGAGGTCTTTTTTGCCACCCATGACCCCACCACCCTGAATCGACAGGGCAACGATGTGGGAACCCAATACCGTTCCGAAATCTTTTATACCGATTTCTCCCAAAAACAGGAGGCGGAGGAATTCATCGCCCTTTTGGAACGGGAGCATGTCTTTGCATCCCCCATAGTGACCGCCATCAGTGGGGAAATGCCCTTTTACCAT
>CALDPL010000497.1 GCA_937911965.1 uncultured Allomuricauda sp.
GCCCCTAGCCCGACGAGCGCGAGCGCCGCGAGCTGGACGCCGACCGGCACGGCGCCGAACAGATCGGCACCATCACCTACCTATTCCAATCCAAGTAGCTCCAATAGTTCCGCTAGGATACTTTGTCCCTTGTCCTTGTTGTACCACAGTTGAAGTTCCTGTTTGAAGGCATCGGTGATCGTTCCGTATTGGCTTCTGTTGGCCTCCATCATTTGGGTGGCAATCCTGGGCCGGGGGCCCCAATCCCCAAGAATTTCATTGCTTTTCCGATCCAAGAGGATCAATTTGGGAATGGAACGGCTGCCCGAGGTCAAAAAGGCATCCATAAGCTGAGGGTTTTCATCCCTGAGGAGTATTTTGAGTTCCAGGGCCGGGGATGCCTCGGCCACCTTGGCCATGACGGGCAGTGCGGCCGCCGCATCCCCGCACCAACTCTCGGTCAGCACAACAAAGAGCAGATCGCCCTTGAGGCCCTCCAATTTCAGGCGTTCCAATTCAGGGATTTCAAAGGTCTTGTCCCAACGTGCCATACGACGGTCGTTGATCTTGGTGTATTCGATCTGTGGCCCCTCCTGAATCGGGCCTGTGGCCGCTCCCCGCTCTGCCAATTCCCGCACCATCTCGCGGTAAACGGAATATTCAAGGGCACCGCCCACACTCTTATGTACCAACTCCAATTTTTCATCCAAGACTTCCATACCTAGTTCCATTGTTTTTGCAAAATTACCGGGACCCGCCCACCCATCAACTGATCATTGTCATTGGTCGTTCGAATATTGGTTCCTTACCCCTTCCCAAAACACCCCCAAGGATTCCTTCGTCGGGCAGATCTCTTTCCCCCTTGGGGATAAGTCATTATCTTTGTGGCAAACGAATTCCATGGAAAGACAAAGGTGCTCCTGGTGTCTGGGGGACCCCCTGTACGAACAGTACCACGATACCGAATGGGGGGTCCCCCTTAGGGAGGACACCGCCCTGTTCGAGTTTTTGACCCTGGAATGTTTTCAGGCCGGCCTGAGTTGGATCACCATCCTGAGAAAACGGGAAAATTTCCGGAGGGCCTTTGATGGGTTCGACTATAAAAGGATTGCCTCCTACGACCGGGACAAGGTCGAATCGCTGCTGCAAGATCCCGGAATCATACGCAACCGCTTGAAGGTGCAGGCAGCGATATCCAATGCCCGGTCCTTTATGGAAGTCCAAGGAGAATTTGGAAGTTTTGCAGATTACATCTGGGGCTTTGTGGGGGACATTCCCATTAAAAACAGTTGGAAGGATCCCATGGAGATCCCCGCCACCACCCCCCTTTCGGACCAGATCTGCAAGGACCTGAAAAAACGTGGCTTCAAATTTGTGGGGAGTACCGTGATCTACGCCCATATGCAGGCCACCGGCATGGTCAACGATCACCAGACCCATTGTTTTAGATATGAAGAAGTTTAGACTGTTGCCCTTGTTGTTGTTGCTCCCCCTTTTCATAATATCCCAGGTGAAACAGGAGCAGGAACAACGAATCAAAAAAGAGCAGTTCCCGGACAAGGCCCTGGAATTGTTGGAGGAATACCTGGAGGATGCCCGTCGGATCCGTTTCTACATCGAGATGGAAAACGGGGAAAAGGGCTATGAGGCCAAATTCAAAAAGGGAAAACTGCACTACAGTGTGGAGTTCTTTGAAAATGGGGAATTGGAGGATGTGGAGTTCATCATCGCCACCAACGGCGTATGGCGTGCCGGCGGGATTGTGGTTGCGCTCAGCCCGCTGATGCCGGCGGCTGAAGTGCAGCGGATGATCGAACTCACCGAGTGCCGGTTCGTCGTCTGCTTGGACATGCTCTCGCAACTGGTCGCTGCTGACCACGCGGTCG
>CALDPL010000498.1 GCA_937911965.1 uncultured Allomuricauda sp.
AGCTGAAGATAGTGAATCCCCAGGGCCGGACCGACAATCAGGATGACGGTGAAAGCGACCCACGCCGCACGAGCAAGTACGCCCACCACCCCCTCGACGGGACCGAACGTGTCGCCCGCGCCAAAATCGAAGGCCGTCAGGGCCTCTTGGTACATCTCCATGGCATAGTACATTTTTCCCAATTGGTGCCAGGCCACCTCACAATAGGGATTGCGTTCCAAATAGTCGTTCAGGTAATGTACGGCCCCATCAAAATCCTCCAGGAATTCGAAACAGTACACCACATTGTACAGGGAGGCGTAATCCTCCGGATCGAATTCCACGCACTTCATGAAACTGAGCTTGGCGTGATGGTGGTCGTCCATGAACAGGTATTCCATTCCCAATAGGGAGTGGATGTCAAAGGTGTCATCGGTCAGGTGAAGGGCCTCCAACAAAAAGTTCACCGCTCCCTGATGGTTGTCCTGTTTGGATTGGATGTTGGCCCTTTGGATGTAGATCTCCTCGTTCAGGGCATCGAGGTCCTGGATTTCATCCAACAGCTTTTCGGCCTGCTCGAATTTATCCTCAAAGGTCAGCACCTCCACCCTTAGGAGTTTTAGTTCCAGGGAGTTCGGATGCTGTTCCAGGCCTATCTGTATGGCCTTTTTGCCCAAGGCGATCTTCCCGTTGTTGAGGTAGTGGTGTATGATTTCTTCAAAGTCTTCAGAGTCAAAAAAATACACATCATCCGTCTTCAGCATCGACTCAAACTTGCTAATGGATTTATCTGGATATTCGTTAGAATCTAACGCCATAGAATCATCTTTGGTTTGCTATGGACTTAAAATTAACCCTTTGCCTCTCCTTATAAGTCCAAAATTTGGCATTCTTATCAACAAATTAGTTAACAGTACTGGGTTTGTACCGGTTCAATATACGTATGATTTGGTCGCAGCCGGTCTCGATTTCTTTCACGGAAATGGTCAAGGGCGGCGAGATCCGTACGGCCCTGGGCTCAAAGAGCAGCCAGAACAGGATCAACCCTTCCCGGGCCGCGGTCTCCACCAGGTAATTGGCCAGTTCCACACTTTTCATGATGGGGGCCAACATCAGGCCCTTGCCCCGAATCTCCACAATCGAGGGGTGCCTCAATAATTTTCTGAACAGCTTTTCCTTCACCAGGGTCTGTGGGATCAGTTCACTTTCGATCAGCTCCTCCAAGGTGGCCAAGGCCGCGGCGGCGATCACGGGATTGCCCCCAAAGGTTGTGATATGGCCGAACTTCGGTCCGTGCTGCAATTGGTCCATGAGTTCACGGGAGGAGACAAATGCGCCGCAGGGAAGGCCGGAGGCCATGCCCTTTCCGATCACCAGGATGTCGGGTACACAATTGAATTGTTCCAGTGCAAAAAGCGTCCCGCACCTCCCAAATCCGGGCTGGATCTCATCCAGGATCAACAGGGCCCCGACCTGGTCGCAGCGCTGCCTCACCATTTGGAGGTAACCGTCCACCGGCAGAATGAAACCGGCACCTCCCTGTATGGTTTCCAGGACCACGGCCGCAGTGCGTTCAGTGATCTGTTCAAGGTCTTCCACGGCATTGAAACGGATGTGCCGTATATCCGGAACCAGGGGTCGGAAGGCACTTTTTCGCTCTTCCACCCCAAGGAGGCTCAAACTGCCCATGGTATTGCCGTGATAGGCCTTGTGTGCCGCAATGATCTGGGAGCGACCCGTGGCCCGACGGGCCAATTTTACGGCGCCTTCCATGGCCTCGGTGCCCGAATTGACCAGATAGGTGCTTTCCAGGGGCCGGGGAAGCCGGGAGGCCAACAATTTGCTAAATTCCACTGCGGTCCCCTGAATGTATTCCCCGTACACCATCACGTGCATATGACGGTCCAGCTGCCCCTTGACGGCCTCCACCACCCTGGGGTGTCCATGGCCCAGGCCACAGGCGGAAACCCCGGCCACAAAATCCAGGTGGGCCCTGCCCTGGGTGTCGTAAATATAACTCCCCCGGGCATGGGAAACCTCAAGTCCCAAGGGGTTTGGGGAGGTTTGGGCCTGATAGGTGTAAAAGTCTTCCCTTGACATTAGGACGGATCTGCTTTTTGGGGAAGGGCCCTTGTGGGCCGTACCCCCTGTGAATTGATTTTGTTTACCGGGTCGTTCTCATTGTTGCGACGTTCCTCCTCCTCCGCATCCATATCGATGGGACTGTTGACCCCCCTGATTTTCACCAATTCGATCGTATTGTCGTCCTCGTCAAAGATCTCATCCTTGGACGTGATGCGTTCCTCCCCCCGCCAGATAAAGCCCTTTAGCTTCCGGCTCTCCACGGGCAGGTCCTTTTCCGGGAAAATGTCCCCGTCGGGGTTGACATAGAAGGTGATGTCCTCGATATCGCTATTTTCCATGATCAACCTGATCTTGCTGCAAATGGTCTTGTTTATCCCCAGGAGCTCCTCATCGTCGTTGTACACATAGTAGATGACCTCCGTATTGGATACCAGGTCGATTATTTTCAGTTCGTTGTCGATGAATTTTCCATAGAGGTTCTTTCCCTTTGCCTGATTGTAGCCCGTGCCCCCAATGGTGTCCAGGGAGATGATAAAGGCGTTTTCGATCACTTTTAGGGAATCGAGCTTCTCGGTCTCCATGTCTGATATCAAATGGATGCTGTCCCCGGTGATCTGGTTGTCCACGTTCCACAGGATGGGATCGCGGATCAGTTGGGTCAGGCCGGTACTTTCATTGAAATGGATGGAATCGCACTTGCCACTCAGATCGGTCTTGTACCATTTGGCGTTTCTAAAGGCCCGGATGATCCTGTTGTCCGGGGGGCCCGTGGCCATTAGGGTGTCCCCGTGCATATAGAGGGAGTCGTTCTGCACCAGGGAGATCGACACGGCCCGCTTGGTCGCAAAAACGGAATCCTTGGCCTTGTGGACCTCGGCATAGTGAGCCCGGATCACCCCGTCATTGATGGTGTCGGTGATCTTGATATTGTTGGTGGCAGAGGCAAATTCCCTGAATTTGTCAAAATACAGGCTGTCCCCTTCGATGATCTTGAAGTCGTAATCGATCCGGGTATTCTTTATACCGTACCCCTGTTCGGCCACGGTATTGTAATATCCGCGTTCGCAATACATTTTATAATCCTCCCCTGTGATGGTGGAGGGGCCGTACATATAGACATTTTTGGAAGTGGTATAATAATCCAACCGCTGGGAGTCGATGATGTTATCGGGATTGTCAATATGGACATCCTCCTGGAACTGGTACTTTTTGGGCTCTATGAAATACGTGCCCAAACGGGAGGTCAGCACATTGACCGAGTCCACCACCTTCCCTCCGGAATTGTAGTAGGCCAGTTGCTTTTCCCGATCGAAATAAAGGGTGTCGGTGGTCAGGGTCATCTGTCCATTGGTCAGATCCACGGCCTCCCAGGCCTTTGCCAGTTTGGAGTTTCCGTCATAGTCCATCCTGCCGCTGTTCATCTCAATGGAGTCTCCCTGTTGCAATCGGATATTGCCCAGGGCCCTGATCCGGTTCTCATCGGTATAAAAAATGGCGATATCGCACCACATATCCGCCCCCTGGTGCTCGAACTGTACCTGCCTTTGATCGTCCTTGCTGAAGATGGAGGCCCCGGGAAACTGGGCCTCGTCCTTGGTAAAGGTACCCCCATAGACGATATTGATCTTCCGATCCTGGGGTTTTTGGTCGCTTTGTTGGGCATGTCCCCAAAAAAAGCAGAGCATTGGGACGAAAAAGTACAAACCTTTCAGATCCATATTGAATTTTGCCCAAAAGTAGCGTTTTTGGGGGAGTCGACACACTGCCTTTGCAAAGCTTTGGGATTTGTTCCGGCCGAATTGGACCCCTCGATCATTCGTTCAGGTAGGCCGAGTACATCCAAACCAATTTCTCCTGTTCCCGAATGTAGTCGCTCATCAAGGCATTGGTGCCCTCATCATTGGAATCCGCGGACATTTCGAGCAATTCCCGTTCCAGGGGAAGGAGCAACTCATACCCCTTGAGAATCGCGCGGACAGCCTCCTTGGGGTCGGAAACATTCTTGGCCTCCTTGACGGCGGACACTCCGGAATAATCCGAATAGGTGTGCAGGGGAGTGAAACCCAGGGTCAGGATCCGTTCCGCGATTTCGTCGACCTTCAGCAGGGAATCGTTGTACAGCTCCTCGAATTTCATGTGGAGCTCAAAGAATTTATGTCCCCTGATGTTCCAGTGGAACCCTCGGGCATTCATATAGAACAATTGGTAATTGGCCAAAAGCACATTGAGTTTTTCCGAAAGTTCACCGGCAGCTTTGTGGTCCAATCCGATTTGATTTAATTTCTTGGCCATATCCTTGAATTTTAATGTTTTGGCCCATAAATATTTTACGGGCTCCATAGTGCAAAGATACGAAATATCCACCACAAAACAGTGGATTTGGCCCCTTGGGACCAAGCATCCAATGCCTTGGAAAGAGTCCTGGGTCGGATTTACTGTTACCTGCGAATGGTCTGGAGCCGGTCGGGTCCGACGGATACCAGTTTAATGGGTACCTGAAGTTCGGATTCCAAAAATGATATATAATCGTTCAGGGCAGGGGGCAGGTCCTCGGCCTTGTTGAGTTTGGTCAAGTCCTTGGCCCAGCCTTTCAATTCGGTATAAATGGGCTGTACGTGATGGTCCTCGATATTGTAGGGTAGGTGTTGGATCTTTTTCCCGTTGTAATTGTATGCGGTACAGACCTTGATGGTCTTGAAACCGCTCAGAACATCCGCCTTCATCATCATCAGTTCGTCGACCCCGTTGATCTCCACGGCGTACCTGAGGGCCACTAGGTCCAACCAACCACATCGCCTTGGCCTTCCGGTGGTGGCGCCAAACTCGTTTCCGACCCTTCCCAGGGTTTCTCCGTCCGCATCGAAGAGTTCTGTGGGAAAAGGACCGCTGCCCACCCGGGTGGTATAGGCCTTGAAA
>CALDPL010000499.1 GCA_937911965.1 uncultured Allomuricauda sp.
TTCATCTTGAAAAAAGATGAAGATTGGCGATTGGCTCCTGCATACGACCTGTGTTTCTCCTTTGACGAAACAAACCATTGGGTAAGTAAGCAGACGTTAAGTGTAAATGGCAAAAGATTGAACATAACAAAGGATGATTTAATGACCATAGCCAAAGACAATAACCTAAAGAAAGGAGAAAAAATTATCGATGACATAAACTCGGTCGTAAAATCTTGGGATCGTTACGCAAAACAAGCAGTAGTACGAAATGATTTAAAGGAAAGAATACGCCAAAACCTGAATGTACTTTAAGATGGCAAGCTGACTAAGGCTTTCGCCATTGAGGGTTTTCCTGGGTTGATCGGGATCGATGGCAATTGATGCCAGGTTCAGGTCCCGGACCTGTAGGGGAGTGTTCTTCCTTGCATTTGTTTTGGTACTGACCGGGCCGGCTTTCTTCCTTGTTGCGGTTTTCCGGCTTACCTTTTGTTTTGTCTTAGTTTCCATGATACATGAATTTATGGTTAAACAATATTTGAGTAGGACACTACGCGGAAGACAAATTTTTGGAGCGGGAAGGAAACGGAATAAAAAGTGTGGGAGGAACGGCTTTATGCCGTCCCTTGTCCGAGAAAAGTTTGCGAGCTTAACTTTCGGGGATATTGTATGAGCATATATAATAGTACTGTTTTTACCTGTGAAAAACTTCTAAAGGAGACATTATATCCTCATTTATTTTATGGAATGAAACTCCGACTACAATTTTAGATCTTTTTGGGAATATTTAGTATATTGGATGTTTGTTTTTAACAGCCTTATTCTTATTAAAGTATAAACCGGTTATACTGGATATTGCCAGTAAAAAGTCCCCCCTTCGCCCGGTTCGAAAAAGGATTTGGATAAACTTACTATTATATTTTTAGATAAACCGACATAATTTTCCGCCTTGTTCATACAATGGGTGTATAAATGGAGAAACGTTGGACGTTAAAATAAGCAGGAGTGTTTGGGAGATTCAATAATCAAAAATGTTAATAATGGACATAGAGAAATTTAAAAATACAGTTCAGGACTTCCGGACAAGTGGATATACAGACCTTGCCTCTTTAAGGTTATTAAGGCTAAATTCAGTGATCAGGACCCAAGGGTGTTGGAAATCTACTATCCAAACATCATACCTGTCGAATCACAATATATTTTACCAAGGATACAGATAGAAATCGGATGCCGTTCGCTTAGAGAGCCATTCACGGTTCAAACCTTTGGCTCGTTGGTAGATGAGATTTATGCTGATAGGGATTTTTCAGAACCGCTTTTTGAGGTGCCTACTGTAAATGCGGAACGGACCTTTCTTGAAAAGATATTTCTACTGCATGAGGAGTTTCACCGACCATCAGATAAAGTGAGGGTCGATAGATTAAGCCGGCATTTGTGCGATGTGCATCATATAGTGAAAGCAGGCGTCGCAGAAAAAGCGATAAGTGACAAGGAACTCTATCAAACCATTGTGGCAAATCGTCACAAATTTTCACGGGTAGGAGAAGTAGATTACAATCTTCACCATCCCAACACTTTGAACCCCATACCACCGAAAGGTGTAATAGCGGACTGGGAGGCCGATTATGCTAGAATGAAAGAAGACATGATTTATGAAGAAAACAAACCTTCCTTTAAGGAATTGATCAACATTAACGTGTTGCAATTTTTGTCATGTACTTAGGAAAAAAGGAATAGCACTGTACTTCGGAAAATATTTCTTGAGTTTTTCTGTTTTTCCCAACCAGTCAAAATCTGTTGGATCAAAAACAATAGAAAAGAAGGAACATTTGAGGGTGATTCGATAGTAAGCGGAATCCAAATAAGGAGCTATTTCTAATTGACCATCAATTTATGTGCATTATATTAAACAAATTAGGTTATTATCACTATATTTGTGCAATATAATAAACAATATAATGATTGATTCAATATCAATTAAGGAGGTGAAAAATAAATTGGGCGATCTGTGCAGGCAACACAGGCAAAGGTATGGAATGTCGCAGGAAGACCTAGGTGAAGCCTTGGGGATATCCCGTTATACCATCCAAAATTTTGAAAGTGGAAAAAATGCGACCTTGGATACGTTCCTAAAAATTGCCAAACATTTTGACCTCATGGATGATTTTTATCGTGCTCTAAATAATATAGCGGACGCCAACAACTTGGATTCAATGTATTGATATGGCAAAAAATAACATCATACAGGTTTATTTGTTTGATACTGAAGTCGGTAAATTGGGATACGATGTTGACAAGCGCACTTCTTACTTTCAATACAGTCCCGGATTTTTGGATTCCAATAATTTCACGAGAATTTTTCCCTATATCTTCAAACGGATAAAGCCCGTTCAGGTCTTTACCAAATATGAAGGGGAAACTTTTCGTGGTCTCCCACCCATGATGGCCGATTCTTTGCCGGACATGTTCGGCAATATCATATTCAAGGAATGGCTGGAATCCACCAAACGGGAATTTCAAAAGATCACGCCATTGGAACAGCTGGCCTATGTCGGCAACCGAGGGATGGGAGCCTTGGAATATGGGCCTGTTGCAAAGATTCCGGATTCCACCACCATAGATATTGACGAAATCATCCAAGTGCTCCAAGTGGTTTTGGAATTGAAGAAGAACACTTCCGGGAAGGCACTCAATGAGACAGACCTTTTGAACATATTCAAAATAGGGACATCAGCAGGAGGGGCAAGGCCCAAAATTTTGATATCTGAACACAAGGAAACAGGTAGAATCATTCCAGGGGATGTCGATTTTAGCGATGAGTACTATCATTATCTGGTCAAACTATGTCTCAATGAAGAAGGGGCAAAGGATTATAACCGGGAGAAAGTGGAATATGCCTATTATTTGATGGCCGAAGAAGCCGGTATATATATGATGCCCTCCAAAATGGTCCAGGACAAGCATTTCGCCACCTTGAGATTTGATCGTCAATCGGGATTGAAGCAACATGTCTTGACGGCAAGTGGGCTTACGGGATGGGATTTTAAAAAACCTGAAGATTCCAGTTATGAGAACCTGTTCAAATTGGCACTTGATCTCAAAGTGCCCTACCGGGACATCGTGCAGTTGTTTCGAAGGATGGTGTTCAATATTGTCTATGCCAATATTGACGATCATTTGAAGAACCATAGTTTCATGTACCAAAAAGAAAATGACTCCTGGGAATTGGCTCCTGCTTATGACCTCACCTATCCGTTAAACGTCAATTTGAATTATAGAAATGTGTCAAGGGCCCTTTCCATCAATAACAAACGTACGGGTATTGCTTTGGATGATGTCATGTCCATTGCTCAGACCCATGCCATCAGGAATCCCAAGGGAATCATTGAAGAAGTTCAGAATGCAGGAAAAGGCTGGCAGGAAATTGCCAATGATCTGCAGATTCCTGAAAAGGTTGCCAAAGCCATAGCCAAAGAATTTTCCAATCTGATGTAAACCCTTCAATATTTTACATTGCCTTGGGTCTGGCTATTCGACATTTAAAAAGGGTTTCACCACTAATTTATGAGATAGTCCCTAATTTATCTCCATAAATTTTAGTCATTTAAAAAGATTAAAGGAACAGAAAATTATTGATTAATAAATTCTATTGCTTTTTCAAGAATCTCATCTTTCCCATTTTTTATCGCTTGTAGCGTAGGATTAACTTTAATGTCAATTTTAACACCTTTTCTTTGGGTTTCAGTGCCGTCAGGATAGAATTATAATTCACCCCATCGGTAGGACAGTAAATCCAAAAAAAAAATTTAATGATGGTGTTGAAAGAGGGTAAACCATATGCCGGAATGTCAGTCGGGATAGGTTCAAAACCTGTTCCGACCATGCCCTTTTCACCTAAATGAAAAGGATTTTGGATTCAAGATCGGGTGGTAAACTTTGCCCCGGAACAAATGGTAAGGTTTCGATCGGAATGGTGGTAAACTTTGGAGTGGAATATACAAAACGACATGTTTTGACGTTTTCACATGGCATCTTTGTAATACAAAATACAGAGACATGAGAAAATTGGAAATCGAGCTAAGCGAAGAGCAATACCAACAAATTATCAAAGAAATTGAATATTCAAATAGAGTTCATTTGCAAGAAGAATCTTTTGGAGGTTACTCGATTTGTTTAGATGTAAGCATTCCTAATATATTTTCCGGTTTAAGGTTGAAGGTGGCCAGTTCCATTGATCTCGGAGAGGTGAACTGGCGATTTGCAGAAATTCTGGAATAAAGCTAAAAAATAATCTCTATTAGGATTGCCCAAATAGGGAGCCAAATTAAAATAATCAATAATTCTATAATCTCGCTTCGATTGGTAACCTATGGAATACCTCAGGGATTGCCCTGAGTGGATAGTTTACCTATTGTGTTGGTAAAACCCAACCCTAAGTGTTGTTTACATCCTTAATGTTTGTATTTGCCAACAAATATTTTTTGAATTAAAAAATTCATACAATCGGGGCACGAAGCAAGCCCAAGAAAACTTAATTTGGTCCGAGCCCGTGACAAAAGAGGCCATCCAAGGAAGAGTTATCCTTTGAACCTGAACAATGGCGACTGTCCCAATTGTTGCTCCGACAAATATTTGGATGTGATCAACTTGGCGGGAGGCCGGGGTAGAATTGATTTGAGCTATGGAAGAGGAACGTTTTAGAATACGGCACCTACCATCCCTTTTGTGGACGACGTCCAAGGAATGGATGGCCGACAACCCTTTTCGACTCAGTGCCATCACGGCCTATTATGCTGTATTGTCCTTACCTGCCCTTTTGGTCATCATATTGAATGTGGTCGGCAATATCTGGGGCCCGGATGTGGTTCAGGGACAAATGACCGATGAGTTTTCCACGGCATTGGGCCAAGACGTGGCCATGGCCATAGAAGGTATGATCACCGAGGCACAGGACAAGAAAAAGAATACCATATCAACCATAATTGGGATCGGGACCCTGGTCTTCGGGGCCACCGGGGTGTTCTACCACCTCAAGGTTTCCTTGAACCAAATTTGGTCCATTCGACCTGATCCCAAGGCGCACCTGAGAAAACTGTTGATCGACAGGGCCCGGAGTTTCGCCTTTGTCCTGGTCATCGGGTTTTTATTGTTGATCAGCTTCATCCTGACCACGCTCATAACCGCCCTGAGTGGTTTTATTACCTCCTATTTGCCCGATATGATGATCTACCTGGCCTATACCGTTGACTTTGTGATGTCCATTGGGATCATTTCCATCTTGTTCGCTTTGATGTTCAAATACCTTCCCGATGCCCAGATCCGTTGGAAAACCGTTTGGATAGGTGCCCTGTTGACCGCATTTCTTTTTGTTCTGGGCAAGCTGTTGCTCAGTCTATACTTTGCCCAAATGGAACCGGGTTCGGCCTATGGTGCCGCGCGAAGCATCGTTTTGATCTTGCTTTGGGTGTCCTACTCCTGCCTGATTCTTTTCTTCGGTGCCGAGTTTGTCAAAGTTTTTGCAAAGCGTTATGGTCATGGGATCCAACCCAAGGATATTGCCTTTAAGGTCGAATGATTTGGCCATGCCTTGACCTTGTACCCCAAGTTCGAAGCAATTTTTTTTAATCCATTCTTGAAATTATGGCGATTTGCCAATTGAAAATAAATCTTAAATCAGACCTAAAAAAAGTACCAAATAATTTGCGAAACCGAATGATTGCATTTATATTCGCAACCGTATGTTTGCACGTTGAGGACCGGATAACTTTTTTCAACCGATGGCACACTAGAGAAAATGGGATTATTTGTCCCGGCAACCAAAGATGCATTGACAATGAAGCCATTGTCGGACCTGTTGAACGGTATTGAGCATCCCAGGATATCGATAAAGTGCGAATCGATATAACGGAATAACAGGAAAGAGAAGTCCAATACCATCCAAAAACTGGTGATATTGAAAAAAAAGAAGTACATCAAATCCCAATAGAATGGAAAAAAACAATCTTGTTGTAGAACGCCTTTTCAAAGCGGACAGAAAGCTGGTTTGGCGGGCCATAACCGAAAAGGAACTCATGAAACAATGGTATTTCGACCTGGAGGAGTTCCATGCCGTTGTTGGATTCAAGTTTGAGTTCATGGGCGGGGAACCAAACGGAAAACAATGGAAACATTTATGTGAGGTAACGGAGGTCATCCCCCAAAGCAAACTCACCTATTCATGGAAATATGAAGGCTATGGGGGAATTTCCCATGTCACCTTTGAACTATTTGACCAGGGGGAGAACACAAGGTTGAAACTGACCCACACCGGAATCGAAAGTTTCCCGGCTGGCATCCCCGAACTTGCCGTTCACAACTTTGAACAGGGGTGGGACCATATCATCAACATTTCACTGAAGGAATTCTTGGAAAAACAATAAGATCATGAAGCAAGGTTTAGTATACAATTTCACAGTTGACAAGGAAAACAAAACCATACACATAGTGCGTGAATTTGCCGCAAACCTCGAATTGGTGTGGCGGGCATGGACAACTGCCGAACTGTTGGACCAATGGTGGGGCCCCGAACCTTGGAGGGCCGAAACCAAGACCCTGGATTTTCGGGTAGGTGGACTTTGGCACTACGCCATGTTTGCCCCGAAGGTGAAAGACATTGGAGCCGGGCGGATTTTCTGGCCATCAAGGAGAAAAGTTCATTTACAAGCAAGAATGGGTTTTGCGATGAAAACGGCACCCTAAACCCCGGGTTTCCCCAAAATTCTTGGGAGAACAATTTT
>CALDPL010000500.1 GCA_937911965.1 uncultured Allomuricauda sp.
ATGCTCTTGGAGACGTCCAGGGCAAAGACGATGTCCACCCCTTCCCGTTTTACAGTCTCGAGTTTGGTGCCGATCTTCGGATTGACCAGTCCCAGGATGAGCAGGGACAGGCCCATCAGTACCACGATCAGTTTCAGGCCCGACTTGAAGTTGGAGTGGTCCGGGGCAAGGCGCTTGAGCAGCTTGGCACCCGCGAAACGCTTTTGGGTCCTTCTCTTCCAGATCTGAAGCCACAAAAAGGCCAGGACCATGATGGGGACCAGGGCCAGGAGATAGAAATATGTTTTTTCCTCAAATTGGATCATGTCCTATATAAAGCTTTTAAAGAGGGAATGGCGCAGGGCCCATTCCAAGAGCAGCAAAGCCCCTGCCAAAAACACCCAGGGCCTGAACCTTTCGTCATAATTGTAATATTTGAACTCTTCGATCTCGGTCTTTTCCAAACTGTTGATCTCCTCGTAGATTTCCTCCAGGGACTCATTGTCCGTGGCCCGGAAGTATTTTCCATCGGTCAGGGCCGCGATCTCCTTTAGGAGTTCCTCGTCTATTTCCACTTGGCGCATGCCGTACCTGAAGGAGCCATCCAGGTTGTACGAGATGGGGGTCAGAGCCTCCCCATTGGTCCCCAGCCCTATGGTATAGGTCTTTATCCCAAATTCCACGGCCAGGTTGGCCGCGGTCATGGGCTCGATGAAGCCGGTATTGTTCACGCCATCGGTCAAGAGGATGATGACCTTGCTGACGGCCTTGCTTTCCTTGAGGCGGTTCACGGCGGTGGCCAGGCCCATTCCTATGGCGGTACCGTCCTCCAATTCCCCGAAAGTGATCTCCCTTAGGGAATTGAGCACCACGCTCTTGTCGCTGGTGATCGGGGTCTTGGTATAGCTTTCCCCGGCATAGCCCACCAGGCCGATCCGGTCGTTGGGCCGCTGTTCGATAAATTCAGCCGCCACCTCCTTCAGGGCGGTTAGGCGGTTGGGCTTGAGGTCCCGGGCGAGCATGCTGGAGGACACGTCGATGGCCATGACGATATCGATGCCCCGGGTGGTCTTGGTCCTGGTGGAGATGTCCTCGGTCTGCGGCCGGGCCAGGGCGGTGATCAGGGCCGTCAGGGACAATAGGCGCAGCACAAAGAGCCCGGGCCTCAGTTTAGCGGCCAGGCCCTTGGTCGAAAACCCCCTAAGACTTGAAATGCGCAGGGAGGCAGTGGCCTTGTTCCGCTTGAAAAAATACCATGCCACGGCCACGGGCAGCAAGAGCAGCAACCAAAAGAATTCAGGATTTGCAAAAGCTATGTCCCCAAACATCTACACCTGTGTTTTAACGTCCAAACTGTTCAATATACGCACTACGATCTGTTCCCCATAGGGATCCCCCTCTTCCCAGGCGATCACCAACTGTTGTATGAAACCCTGGCCCCCGAAGGACAGGATGTTGTACTCGGCCTTTTTGGTCTTTCCGTTTTCTGGATTTTCAAAGGTGGCGGTCCCAAAGGTCTTCAGCCCCCGAACCCCGGATTTGGTCACAAACTCTTCCTGTTTGGTGATTATGTTGCGCATTCCCTTTTTCTCCAGGGCGGCCAGGCTGCCGGCAACGGCCGATTCAAAGTCGGGTTCGCCGGGTTCCTTGTAGGTGATGGAGCTGCTGCTTATGGCCAATCCCTGTGCATAGCTGCCATAGCCAAAGCTCTGGAATTCCTTGATCTGTTCCCGGGCCTGGGGGGGAAGTTCGATCTGTTGGCGCAGCAAGACTTCGGGGCTTTCCAGTGCAATGGGGGGGAAGCCGTAGGAGCTGGACACCCACTCCCCGTGGAGCAGTTCCCGGGTCGGATGCCCAAAAACGAGGTCCTTGGTCTCCTTAAATCCAAAATAGGCCACGGAAAGGCCGGCCGAAAGGATGAGGAGCCCGCCAAAGGCGGCTGCGGCCCAATAGATTCTTTTTCTTTTCCTTTTTCGGGCCAGGGCCTCCTGGTATTCCCGGCTCAACATCAGTTCCTCGGGTGAGGGTTCGGGCTTGGCCCGGTGGGTCTTCTCCACGATTTCCTCCACCAGTTTTCGGTCCTGCTCCGCAAGGGAACCGGCAGGTCTGGATTTGGCAAATTTTACCAGGTCGGCCGTTTCCAATATCTTTTGGAACTGCTGTAGGGTGCCATCGTCCAATTTAAGTTCCCCGGCATCCTTGAGCATTTCCAATTTGGAGATCAGCTGGGCGGTGGTACTTTCCATGGCCGATACCTGAACCTCGTCCTCCAGGTAGAGGCGGACAATGTCGGTGAGCTCTGAATAGTATTCCTTGTATTGGTCGTGGATCAGGTATTGGGATTGTTCCAGTTTTTTGAGCTCGAGCAAGGCCCGGTCATAGGGGGGCAGCAAGGCTTCCTTTTCCTCCTGGCTCAAAGGTTTTTTCCGGAGCAGGAAATACAGGACGGCCCCCAAGGCCAACAGTCCCAACAGCACCCAGGGAAGGATCTTCCAGAGCTTGGAGGAAGCTCGATCGACCTGGATGAGCGGCTTGATGTCGTACATCTTTTGTTTGCTGGTGTCCACGGCCACGTCGGCCACCACGATCCGGAAGGAATCCGTGAAGAACTGTTGCCGGTCCACGGTGACGATCTGGGGGGGGATGGTATAGGCCCCACTGTCGAACTGGGTCAGGGCATAGATCCGCTCCAGGGTCATCCGATCCCCCTTCCTCAGGGTATCGGAAATGATGGCATCCACGGTCTCCAAGGGGGAGAAGGTCTGTCCCTCCGGGAAATGGACCTGGGCGGTGGAATCGGTTTCCACCTGGATCCTATAGTGCAGCTGTTCCCCGATCTTCAGGGCCAGGGTGTCCACTTCCACCTCGATTTTGGGAGGGTCCTGGGCCCGGGCCATGGCGGAAAGGCAAAGCAATGCCACCGGGAACATCACCGTCCCCCGAAGCCGTAATCCCCTGTATGGAATTTTGATGCCCATCAGCCCCTGGTTTTAAAATATCCCAATAATTTTCTCACATAACTTTCATCCACCCTGCTGTGGATCATTCCACAGCCCGCCTTGGTGAAGGAGTCCGTAAAATAGGCCGTGGTGGCCCGGTGGAACTCCCCATAGGCGAGGCGCACCTTTTTGGATTGGGTGTTGACCAACTCCAATTTGCCCGTTTCGGCATCCAACATTTGGACCATCCCAAGATTGGGGATGGATTCCTCCCGACGGTCAAAGACCCGGATGCCGGTCAGGTCGTGTTTCTTGCCCACGATGCGAAGGGTGTTGTCGTAATCCTCGGCCATGAAATCGGAGAGCACGAAGACAATGGCCCTTTTGCGGGCCACGTTGGAGAGGAACTTCAGGGCTTCGGCCAAATCGGTCTCCCGACTTTCGGGGGTGAATTCCAAAAGCTCCCGGATGATTCTCAATACGTGGCTCTTTCCTTTTTTTGGCGGGATGAAGAGCTCCACCCGATCGGAAAACAGGATCAGGCCCACCTTGTCGTTGTTCTGCATGGCCGAAAAGGCCAGGGTGGCGGAAATCTCGGTGACGACCTCCTGTTTGAACTGGGTGGCGGTCCCGAAGAGTTCCGATCCGCTGACATCGACCATGAGCATCATGGTCAGCTCCCGTTCCTCCTCGAAAACCTTGACAAAGGGTTCGTTGTAGCGGGCGGTGACATTCCAGTCGATGCTCCTGACGTCATCCCCATACTGGTATTGCCGGACCTCACTGAAGGTCATGCCCCTGCCCTTGAAGGTGGAATGGTACTCCCCCCCAAAGATGTGGTCCGAAAGACGCCGGGTCTTGATCTCTATCTTACGTACTTTTTTAAGTAGCTCCTTTGTGTCCATAGTTCCCTTACTGTGTCCCTAAGGGGGGGGATTTATTACATGCTGGCCCATGGCCGGTCCCAAAACGATCCGAACAGGTTCCATGCCGTCAAGGACCGATGGTTGCCTAGGGCACCTCTACCTCGTTGACGATCTTGTTGATTATTTCCACCGAGCTGATGTTCTCCGCCTCGGCCTCATAGCTGATCCCGATCCTGTGGCGCAGCACATCGTGTACCACGGCCCGTACATCCTCGGGCACCACATAGCCCCTCCTCTTGATAAAGGCATAGCACTTGGATGCATTGGCCAGGTTGATGCTTCCCCTGGGGGATGCCCCGAAGGTGATCAGGGGCTTTAGGTCCTCCAACTTGTATTTTTCCGGATAACGGGTGGCGAAGATCAAATCGAGGATATACTTTTCAATTTTTTCGTCCATGTAGACCTCACGAACGGCCGACTGGGCGCGGAGAATCTGCTCAGTTGAAATGACCGAATTTACTTTTTCAAACGCGCCTTTTAAATTTTGACGGATTACCATTCGTT
>CALDPL010000501.1 GCA_937911965.1 uncultured Allomuricauda sp.
TTTTTGTCTCTGATTTCAATGTACATGCCTTCTCTTATCGCAGAGACCAAAGCACCAATGCTTCCGTCTTCACGTGGAGAGCTTTCTTTTAAGAAACTATTTTCAAATTGGACTTCCCGAATTCAGTTTGGGGCACTTCCAAAACCTAAGGGCGATCGAAAGTGCGGACCCATGAATTACCTCGCTAAGGCCTAAATCTATTGGCCCCTACCAATAATTTTTATTTGTTAAGTCTGTTTCCCATGATAAGACGTTTTACACCCCTATTGGTACTTACCACAATTCTATTGGTTCAAATGGATTTGGGGCGGTTGCCTTCCAGCCAAGTTCCGATTCTAGAACTTGTTCAAAATTACATGGCACAGGAACATCAAAACTCAGTGGAAGGGCAATTGACTCCGTATTTCAAGGATACTATCTCACCCAACACTCCCGTGAAAGAACATGGGCAATTGAGGTTGGAGGGGAATAGGTTGGTCAATCAAAATGGAGCTCCTCTACAACTCAGGGGAATGTCTCTTTTTTGGAGCCAATGGATTGGAAAATACTACACCTATGAAACCGCGAAGTGGTTACGAGACGATTGGCACTGCAATGTGATCAGGTTGGCCATGGCAGTGGACCACGATGGTTTTTTGACAAACCCGGAAAGGGAGAAGCAAAGGATCTTGACCGTGATCGATGCGGCCATTGAACTTGGCATCTATGTGATCATTGATTGGCACGACCATAGGGCCGAGGATCATTTGGATGAGTCCCTGGCCTTTTTTGGGGAATTGGCAGAGCGGTTCGGAAGTTATCCCAATATTATCTATGAACCCTATAATGAACCCTTGGACATATCGTGGAAAACGACCTTAAAGCCCTATCACGAGGCTGTGATCGCAGAAATCAGAAAACACGATAACGACAACCTAATAATTTGTGGCACGCCCAATTGGTCCCAGGATGTGGAAGAGGTCATTGGGGCAAGAATTGACGACCCCAATGTTATGTATACCCTGCATTATTATGCGGCAACCCATAAGCAACCCCTCAGGGACAAGGCATTGATGGCCCTTGAACATGGGATTCCCTTATTTGTGACCGAATACGGTCTTAGTCAGGCCAATGGGGATGGATTCATCGATGGGCCTGAATCACGGTTGTGGTGGGAATTTTTGGATGAGCATGGCATATCACATTTAAATTGGTCCATTGCAGATAAGGAGGAACTGTCCGCTGCTTTAAAACCGGGAGCCAGTACCCTCGGGGGATGGTCACCGGAGGATTTGACGGTATCGGGGACCATGGTCCGCGATGAAATAAGGAAAAAGAACAAGAAATACTGACCATTGGACCATACTTCAAGGGAACCAATATTGGGCTCAAAAGGTTTTAAAATTCGGCAATTCATGATTCAAGTCCAGAAATGATGGTGCATCCCGCCTATGCATTGGATTCGCTCCTGTTTTGGGTGAAGGAATCCTGTCTGTTTTCCATAAGGGAATAAAATTCTTATTTCACCCTTGGACAATCCTTGGGTTTTGTTGTTGGATCAACTGATCAAAAATATCAAGTGTTGAAAATACATTTAATTAATAAAATGTTTGCATAACAGGATTATCTTTTTAATATTTACAGGTGTTCAATGCACACTAAATAACGCCAAACGAAATTATTGAAATCAAAATTGTCGATTGTAAGGGGCATGATCATTCCCTAAACCCTTGGACAGAGACAATTTTAACTATACACTGACCATGAAAAAAAAATACGGAAAGAACTTATTATCGATTGTCCTGATGGGATTGCCCATGTTTGTGTTTGCCCAGGTCGAGGTGAAGATTTCCCAACCCGATAAGCCAGTGACCATAAGCAAGCATATTTATGGACATTTTGCGGAACATTTGGGCCGTTGCATCTATGAGGGCATCTATGTGGGGGAGGAAAGTACCATACCCAATACGGAGGGGGTGAGGAACGATATCATAGCGGCACTCAAGGAGCTGGATATCCCCAATCTTCGATGGCCCGGGGGATGTTTTGCCGACACCTATCACTGGAAGGATGGGGTAGGGCCCAAAGCGGAAAGGCCAACGATGGTGAACCGATGGTGGGGCGGGGTGACCGAAGACAATAGTTTTGGCACCCATGATTTTTTGAACCTCTGCGAAACCTTGGGGGCGGAGCCCTATCTGGCGGCCAATGTGGGCAGCAGCACGGTGCGGGAGTTCACCGAGTACATCGAATATGTACTGCACCCCGGGAACAGTCCCATGGCGGAATACCGCAAGGAGAACGGTCGTGAAATGCCCTGGGATGTAAAATATTGGGGCGTGGGCAATGAAATGTGGGGATGTGGGGGCAATATGACCCCGGAACACTATGCGGACGTTTACAAACAGTACGCAACCTTCATGACCGATTGGACCAATAGTGACGGTCTGTTCCGGGTGGCCTCCGGGGCCAATGTGGACGACTATCATTGGACCGAAGTGTTGATGAGCAAAATTCCCCATCACCTAATCGAGGGAGTCGCCCTGCACTCCTATTCCTTTGTGGAATGGAACGATAAAGGTTCCGCCACGGATTTTGACGAAGGCCAATATTTCTCCACCATGCAGACTGCCATGAGAATGGAGGAGCTAATCGAGGGGCACACGGCAATTATGGATAAGTACGACCCGGAAAACAAAATCGCCCTGGTGGTCGATGAATGGGGTGGTTGGTATGACGTGGAGGAGGGGACCAACCCTGGATTCCTGTACCAGCAGAACAGCATGCGGGACGCGATGATCGCCGGGGCCACCCTGAACATATTCAACAACCGTGCGGACCGGGCTGTAAATGCGGACGTGCTCGCCTGGTGCTGCCTCAAGAGCGGTGACGCCCAGTTCGAAGGTGGTTTCGTCGAACTTCATGACTCTTGTTGGCGGGGAGCGGATGACTGGCGCCCGGTGGTTGCGGGGAACCGCGATTTGGATCTGTGCTGGCGATTGTAG
>CALDPL010000502.1 GCA_937911965.1 uncultured Allomuricauda sp.
GAGCGTTTGCCAAATCCTTAGCCGATCCCGCCCGCTCGCCCGCTACCTCGTCGTCAACATCTCGTCGCCCAACACGCCGGGTTTGCGCGATCTTCAGGCCCGCGAAAGCCTGAAGGCCCTGCTGGAGGCGGTTCTTTCGGCGTGGGCGGAGGAAGCGGCTCAGGCAGGCAGGGCGCTGCCGGTCTTTCTCAAGATCGCACCGGATTTGACCGACGACCAACTCTTGGACATCATTGATATTGTCCACCTCACCCAAATTGAAGGCATCATTGCCACCAATACCACCATAGGCAGAAAGGCCCTAAAATCCCAGCTGATCCAAACCGAGGAACAGGGCGGTCTCAGCGGGGTTCCCCTTGGAAAGCGAAGCACAGAGGTCATTCGGTTCCTGGCCGAGAAAAGCAACAAGGCCTTTCCGATCATCGGAGTGGGGGGAATCCATTCCCCGGAGGATGCCCTGGAGAAATTGGATGCAGGCGCCTCCCTGGTGCAATTGTACACCGGTTTCATTTATGAGGGTCCGAGCCTGATCAAAAAAATAAACAGGGCCATCCTGGAACGAAACCCCTAGGATATGGAACTTGCAGTTCAGGTAGGGGCCTCAGTGGAATACCCTATATTGATCGCTTTTGTACTGGCTTCCCTGGCCTTGGCAATTTCCCCGGGACCGGACAATATCTTTGTGCTCGCCCAAAGCATTTCCATGGGAGGCAGAGCGGGCCTTTCCGTATCCCTTGGCCTGGTGGTTGGCTGCTTGGTACATACGGCCCTGGTGGCCTTTGGGGTGTCCCAGGTCATCTCTCGCAGTGACACCCTTTTCTTTGGGATAAAACTGCTGGGGGCCTGCTACCTCCTCTATTTGGCCTATCAGGTGTACCGAAGTGGGGACCACATCCTTCTGGAAGGTAATGGGGGTACTCCCAGATCCTCCTTTCGATTGTTTCTCAGGGGCTTTATCATGAATCTGCTCAATCCCAAGGTCGCCATTTTCTTTTTGGCCTTCTTCCCCGGTTTTCTCTTCAGCAGGGAACTGGACCCTGTAATCCAGTTTTTTGTTTTGGGCCTGTTGTTCATGGGTTCGGCCCTGATCGTCTTCGGGGCCATCTCCTTTTTGG
This sequence comes from uncultured Allomuricauda sp., assembly GCA_937911965.1. Taxonomy (GTDB): domain Bacteria; phylum Bacteroidota; class Bacteroidia; order Flavobacteriales; family Flavobacteriaceae; genus Flagellimonas. The sequence goes on from CALDPL010000502.1 coordinate 1,116, forward strand.
CGGGGCCCATTTCCAAATACCTGCGCAGGAATCCCAAAGCGGGCCTATACCTGAAGTGGGTACAGATAATTGTTTTTGTGGGCATTGCGGCCCATCTGTTGTTATAGCACAAATAGTACTAATTTTACAGGACTTTATGTCTGGGATCAAACTCATAGAATGTCCAAGGGACGCCATGCAGGGGATAAGGGACTTTATTCCCACTGAGCGGAAAATTGCCTATATCCAATCCCTTTTGGGCTGTGGTTTCGACACCCTTGATTTCGGAAGCTTTGTCTCCCCCAGGGCCATTCCCCAAATGCGGGATACGGCCGAGGTCCTGGCCGGCCTGGACCTTTCCAGGACCAAGACCGGGCTCCTGGCCATTGTGGCAAACATCCGGGGGGCGGAGGATGCCTGTGGCCATGGGGCCATTGAATATTTGGGATATCCCTTTTCCATTTCGGAGAACTTTCAGATGCGGAACACCCACAAGACCATTGCCCAATCCGTGGAGACCCTCAAGGGCATCCTGGAATTGGCCCATGAACACGGAAAACAAGTGGTCACCTATATTTCCATGGGATTCGGAAACCCTTATGGAGATCCATGGAATGTGGAGATCGTAGGGGAGTGGACCGAGAAATTGGCCGAAATGGGGAGCGGCATATTGTCCCTTTCGGACACCATTGGTTCCTCCACCCCCCAAATCATCGATCATCTGTTTTCAAACCTGATTCCCAAATATCCCCATATTGAATTCGGGGCCCACCTGCACACCACCCCCAATAGTTGGAAGGAGAAGGTAGAGGCCGCCCATAAGGCGGGCTGCAGACGTTTTGATGGGGCCATACAGGGTTTTGGGGGCTGCCCCATGGCAAAGGACGAACTGACCGGGAACATGCCCACGGAAAAGATGTTGTCCTATTTTACCCAACAAAAAATAGAGACCGGAGTGAACTGGATGGCTTTTGAGGCCGCATACAACAAGGCCACGGAACTGTTTTCAGTATATCATTGATTTACGATTCAACGGAAAAAATGAAGAACTGTTTTTAGCCCATCCTCAATCAATTTACACTATTCAACTACAATAGTGAATATTTTATCCTCGGGATTGAGTTCCATATTCCAAACTAGATTTCCATTATAGGTGATTTCATTTGCATTTTTCCAGTTGCCATCACCATCCTCACAGGTCACTAGGATGAAATCCGTTTTTCCATTTCCCCATTCTATCTTGAGGTCATGGGAGGCTGCCTTCGCATCAAAATAGTATGGAGTAAAGTAATATAATCCTTCCCATTCATCTATGGTATACCCTTTTGGATGGGCTGAAAGGGGCTGGTCAAAAAGGATATAAGTGCCATCAACCTTTTCATACAGGGCTATCTCGTCCGTATTGAAACTACCTTCCACATTGGGGTCGAGCAAATCTGTGCCGCTTGGGTCTTGAAGTGAAAAATCGAATAAAATCTCGCCCAAGTAAATTTGTTCCTTCTTGCCATCGTCTGAATTGCTGCATCCCAAAAGGGCAAAGGCAACAAGCAGTTTTAAGATTTGTTTTCTTTTCATCGCTTTATTATTAATCAAAAGTATAGTTAAGGTACAATATTATACAGCATACGTTTGTTGTATTTGAAATTGGTGTCCCCAGGTTTCCAACCATTATAGGCATAGTAACAGTTGTACAAACCACCCCACCCCCAGTTCATATAGTAATAAGCATATCCAACTCCAGTATCACAATAATAATGTGAATTATAACCTTCAACAACCCAAGCATGCCCCCCTTCATAGCCACACCACCACAAAAAGCAGTTTTTGTCGGTATTTCCCGCAAGAATTACAGGCCTACCTGCTCTGAGCTCACTAGTTGTTTTGTTGTGGTTCCAGTCCCCAAAAGAGGCAGAAGAATAACCAAACGTATTTATAAGTGCATTGACTCCGTCTCCAGTATTGGCTCCAGACCCATTACAATCGTAGTCCATGTTCACTGCCGACCCCACATCCGAAAGTAGTCTGGATATTTCATTGGAACCAAAATTGCCCAAAGGCATATTTGACCAATTGTAATTGGATGGACTTTGATAATACCGCATTACTTGTCCCAAGGCTGTGGCAACACATCCTGATGGAGGTCTAC
>CALDPL010000503.1 GCA_937911965.1 uncultured Allomuricauda sp.
CAGAAAGTACTATGGTTTTGTATCGGAAAGACCCATGGGCAATTGGGTGGAAATGACCTTTATGTGCAGGGAATCGGAACACGGTTTTGTACGCTGGTACCTGATGTTCGCAGACTGTGCCAAGATTCTGGAACCGGAGTCCATCAAAAGACAATTGGCGGATATCCTCAAAAAAAGCCAAGAAATGATCTCCTCCCAATAGGGATTCCAATAAGAAAAAATGGATCTGTTTTCCCCCGAATTCGACCCCGACAACAACCTATTGCCCAAGGACGGCAGGGTCCACTACCACGGACCCGTTATGGCCGGGGAAGAGGGGGACGATTATTTTCGGCTTCTTTTGGATTCCATCGACTGGAACAGCGACCTGATCCATATGTTCGGCAAGCGGATCGAGACCAAACGCAAGGTGGCCTGGTACGGGGACCGGGATTTCGAATATACCTATTCCAAACTTACCAAAACGGCCCTGCCCTGGACCGGGGAACTCCTGGAGCTGAAGGCCCTGGTGGAAAAGGAGAGCGGGGAACGCTATAATTCCTGCCTCCTCAATCTCTATCACAACGGGCAACAGGGCATGTCCTGGCACAGCGACGCGGAACGGGACCTCCTGAGGGATGGGGCCATCGCCTCCCTGAGCCTGGGTGCCCAGAGGAGGTTTTTGTTCAAGCACCGTAAGGGCGGGGAAAAAGTGGAACTGATCCTGGAACACGGAAGCCTTTTGGTCATGAAAGGCGCCACCCAGAGGTTCTGGCTCCACTGTCTGCCCCCGGCCAAACAACTGAAGGCCCCAAGGATCAACCTGACCTTTAGGACCATAGTCCCCCGTTGAACCCTTTGTCTACTGGTCGGCCCCGTCGTTCATGACCCGGATAAGGGTGAATTCCGCCACCGCCTTTCCCTGCTCTGTCCCCACCGTGGCATCGAAACTCCAATGGATTCCCCCATATACCCTGGATATGGCCGCTTCCTCTGCCCAGGCCCGCATTTTGGCGACCTCATCGGGGAACACATAGGCCAGGACCTCAGCCGCGGCTGCCGAGAACACACTGTGGCCCGAGGTATAGCTCGGGAAATTGGGAGTGCCCGCAATGGTCTCGAAACCTTCGATCAATTGAATGGGCCTGGAGAAGTGGTAATAGTATTTGGCGTCCCAACAATTGATGCCCGCGTCCATGATGGCCATGTTCAAATAGGCCATGGTACGGGTGGTCTGCAAGGGGTTCAGCCGATATTCCACCATATGTTGGTTGGCTATATGGTTCCAATGCCCCGGAGGGGTATAGGTGCCCAGGCCGTCCTGCCAATAATTGGCGATCCGAAGGTGTTCCTCTGTCATGTTCCCGGCGTAGGACTTGAGCAGTTTTATATCCTCTTGGAGTTCCTGGGAATCCAATTGGGGGGGGCGGGACGGACCAACTCCACATTGGGCAGGCTCCACATGGC
>CALDPL010000504.1 GCA_937911965.1 uncultured Allomuricauda sp.
TTGCCATTGGGCGAGTCTGCGACCCCAGAAGCCCGACCCATCGGCTCTGCCGTGGATGGGTAGTTCACTTTTACTTCACGACCAGTTTTCGGGTCATGGTCTTCTTGTCCTCGGTCACCTGTAGGACATATACCCCGGGAACCAATTTGGAGATGTCCAGGGTGTTGGTGGTGATCCTGGCGGTGAGGACCACTTCCCCGAAGAGATCGTATATATTGATCTGTTTGCTGTTGTTGGAAGCCGTTGTGATATAGACCTCATCCCCATAGGCGGGGTTGGGGTACATCTTGAACCCCTTTAGTTCCTGGACCGGCTCGGTATTCACGCTGATCAGGTCCTGTCCGTAGGTCATTATGGGTAAGGCCATAAGTACTAGTAGGTAGAGTTGTTTCATAAATGTTGATTTGGGAACAAGTATGGGGTAAATGTAGAAAAAGGCCCCTAAAGGCAGTATAAAATGTTGTGAAAACAAAAATTGTGTAGGTAAACGCTTAATTGCTGTGGGTCGGTCCGTACATGAGCGGATTTAAAATCATGAAACTACTTGACAATGAGTTTTCTGGTAGCCACTTTATTGCTTTCGAAGACCCTTAGGATATACATGCCCTTGACCAGGGTGGACAGGTTGAGTTCCTTGCCCAAAATAGTGGTTTCCAAAACCTGGGTGCCCAATACATCGAAGACCAAGATCTTCTTGGGCCCATTGTCCTTGGTTTCAATAAACACCTTGCCCTGGGTGACGGGATTGGGATAGAGCTTGAACCCCTCAATTTCCATACTGCCATTGATGTTTTCCTGGGAAAAACCAAGGGTACAGACCAAAAGGAAGAGTACAAGGTAAAGGTGTTTCATATAAACGGGCTTGCAAAGGCTGTGCCGCAAATATATAAAAAATGCCATGCGGAAGGATAACCGTTTGACGAATAATGAGTTGGTTTTCGATGAACGGTAAAAAAAAGCCCCACTTGTCGCGGGGCTTTTCAAGATTGGCCTTTGATGGGGATCAAAAGGTATAGCTGTATCCCAAGGAAAAGGAGGTCCCGGGATCCCTGAAGGAAAACCTTTGTTTGTCCGCCCTGAAGGCATGGTACAGACTCTCCCGATCACCTCCGAGCAGGTTGGTCGCGCTCAAGGAAATTTTGGATCGTTTCTCCGTTCCAAGGGTTTTGGCGAAGTTGAAGTTCAGGCTGTTGAACGGTTGGGTGTATACATCGGCGTTTAGGCCGAACCCGACCACTTCAAGGGTCTTTCCCTGTACATTGTAGAACAGTCCGGTCTCGATCCCGGCCTCCCTGTTGTTGTAGTTAAGACCTGCGTTGACCAAGAAAGGGGACTGGCCCTGCAATTCCCGGGTATCTTTGATGGTTTCCCCATCCCTGGCGTAGATCTGCCTGGCCTCGTATTCCCGGTTTGGACCTTTGGCCATTTCAATTTTGGAATCGATAAGGGAAAGGTTGAGGTTCAAACTTAGGTCGGACAGGCCTTCGGAGATAAATCCAAAGTTCTTGCGGGCCTCAAACTCCAGACCAAATACATCCGCCGATGGGGCATTGCGCGGGGTGAATTGGTTGGGTGCCGTGATGTCATAGGCCACAATTTCTATGGGGTCGGTAAACTTTTTATAGAAACTGCTTATGGCGAACATCTGGGCGGCATCCCCAAACAGCTCGAACCTGAAATCAAAGTTGTCGATATAGGTGGGCACCAGGTCCAGATTGCCCAGGAACATCACCCCGGTCAACAGATCTGGGATCTGTACTATGGAAAGCTCCTTGAAACTGGGCCTTGCCGTGGTCCTCGAATAGGAAATCCTGAAGTTCGTATTGTCCCTGAATTCATAGATCAGGTTGACCGATGGGAAAAGATCCAATTCATCAATGGTCTTTTCATCCCCATAGACGATGCTGCCCGAAGTGTTCTGTCCCGTAAAATGGGTGGTGAACTTTTCAGCCCTAAGCCCCAAGATCGCCCTGAATTTGTCCGCAAACCGGAATTCATTGGACAGATAGCCGGCAATGGTGTTCTGGTCGGAATCGAAGGTGTTTGCCGGTTGGGGGTTGCCGCGGACATAGGCTCCGGAGCCGTTGTCCACCGTCCAGATGTTTTGATCGGCCAAAATGGCATCGGGATTCCCATTGAGGCTGCTGGTGGGGAAATTGAAAAAGGCGATATTGTAGTTGTGGATGGCAAAGTCCCTTTGTTTATAACTGTACAATCCTCCAAATTTCAACTGGGACCTGTTCCCGAAAAGCTCATAATTTTTGGTAAAATCCAGTTTGGCCACGGCATTGACCTCTTCCAGGTCGCGCCACAGCCTGTTGGGGAAACCGGCATCGGAACTGATGGTGTATCCGTCGGGATTCACGATGAAGGTGGTGAGCCGTACATCCTTGTCCTGTACCTTGGCCAGGGTCGGTGAAAGGCTCCAATCCGTTGTGAAGGAAGCGTCCCCCGAAGTGTGCTTCCCCGAAAGCAGTACATTGGATACCGACCGTTGGGAGTATTCGAGATTGTTTTTCACAACATCCAGGACGTTGGATATTTCGGTCCTTTGGTCAAAGAGCGCCGCCCTGGATTCCCCGTTCTGTATGTGCAAAAGGTTCAATCTATATTTTGATCTTCCGGTCTTGTACGACAGTCCTGCCAAGGCCGAGGCCAAAACATTGTTGGATCCGATGTCCCCGTGCTGCCTCCTGTCGTAAAGCAGTTCGTTTTCAGAACTTTCCGGGTGTTTTTGGTAGATTCCATTTTCAAATCCCCTATAGAAAGAGGTTGAATTTTTATAGTCAACGGAAGCGATGAGCCCAAGGGTATTGTCCCCTACATTGAATTGGTTCCCATAACTGAACCCAAGACCAAAGTCGGGTTTGGAGTTGGAGCGTTCTGCGGCCAGGGTGGGATCAAAGGCCTGGGTAATGGCTTCAAGCCTATGGTTTTCAGCAGCATTGGAAGGACTGGGAATAACAAGGTTTTCCGATACCGGCAATTCCCTGGTCCCGTCATCAAAACCCAAAAAGTCGATTCCGCCCCCTTCATAACCCAAATAGTCGTCCTGAAAGTGCATGTCGGGATTATAGCCCAGGGAAGCTGAAATCGACATTTGTTTTTGGGCGGGGAAGTCCTTGGTGATGATGTCGACCACTCCCCCGGTAAAGTCAGCGGGCAAGTCTGCGGAAGCTGATTTGAGTACGATGACGTTCTCCAGGATGCTGGTTGGGAAGATGTCCATCTGCACCGTATTTTTGTCAGGATCCAGGCCCGGGATGTCCATGCCGTTCAAAATGGATTTGGTATAGCGGTCCCCCAGGCCGCGGACATAGACGTACTTGCCCTCCTGTACCGACACCCCGGGTACCCGTTTGATGGCATCCGCAATGTCACTGGCCCCGGCGGTTTTTATGGCCTCAAGGGAGAGTCCGTCCATCAGGGTGACGGAGTTTTTCTGAAGGTTGAGCACGGAGGCTTCCGTGTTCTTTCTGACCGTGGTGGTCAATACCACTTCGTCCAATTGGGCCGAAGCGGGTTGAAGGGAAACGTTCAGTTCCACGGTTTTACCGGATTCTATCAATACGTTGGTGATTTCCTGGGTAGTATACCCAAGAAAGGAGAAACTTACGGTATAGGTGCCCGGCTCCACTTCAAGGGAATAGATTCCATCAAAGTCCGTGGTCGTCCCATTGGTGCTCCCCTTGATCACTATATTGGCAAATGGCAATACTTCATTGAATTCCCCATCCATGAGTTTGCCACTGAGTGTCCCTGTCTGGGCAAAGCCAAATTGTACAAGGGCAAAGGTCAGTACCAAGAGCGTCTTTTTTAGCATTTCTTTTGTTTTATATCGCACTGGATTCTTTAATAAAACAGTCCAAAGGCTTAATAATAAAGCCTTTGGACGTTGTTTTTATGGTATGTGTTTACTGAATTCGATTAGAAAGCTTCCGCGCCATATGCAAATGTCCAGGTAAATGCAGAAGCATCGGCGCCAACTGTGGCGGCTTCGGCAGATGCGGGAGTTTCCAGATTGTCCAGGAATTTAGCTTCGTCGCCAGCGATGAAGTTTCCTGTGAAAAGGTCCCCGGCAACCACTCCTTCCGGCAATACGATCTCCCAATTGGAGAAGGTCAGGCGGTCGTTGGCAAGTTCGGTCGCAGTATCCCCGGCACTATTGACCGAGGCGGTGGCACCGAATCCGTGGGCCAATACATTGTTCAGATTGGCGATGAGTCCATCCCTAAGGTCGGCGTAATAGCTGTTTGAACCGTTGCCGATCAGGGTGATGTGCTCCATGGTGAAGCCGTCCTCCGTGGCGGCACTTCCCTCGGGGCCGTCAAGCTCCAGGGCAGATCCGGACTCGTCGGACATGATGACCACTCCATTGGAAAGGGTTCCGGACCAGGATTGGTCGGCATCAAAACCGTCATCCCCCTGTGCCCATACCAAGGCGTTGGTCACGTTCACCGTCCCCCCGAACCATTCGATACCGTCATCCTGGTTGGCGATGACCTCGACATTCTCGATGACCGTTCCATTGCCTACTCCACCCAGGGTAAGTCCATTGATCTCATTGTCCTGTCCGATGGTGATTCCCCCGTGTCGGATGGAGATGTACTTGAGTACCCCGGAATTGTCCGCAGGGTCCGTTCCTCCGTACTGTCCGTAGGATTCATCGGCAGGTATGCCTTCGATCTGGGCGGTCTCCAGGTCCCCGTTTACCGAGATGGGGGCCTTCCCCAGTACGATCACCCCGCCCCAAAGGCCAGTGGATGAATTGTCCAAGGTACTTGCGGTCTCCCCTTGCTTGATGCCGTCCAATACCGAAGTAAAGATAATCGGCTTGCCGGGGGTTCCTTCAGCCATCAGTTTTCCTCCTTGGTCAACGACCAATGCGGAAGCCGTGGTCTCTTGGCCTTCGGCACCTTTGATAATGGTACCGGCCTCGATGGTCAGGGTCGCCCCATCGCCAACAACAACTTTCCCGTCAAGGATGTAGATGTTCTCGGCAGTCCATTGTTCATTCTCGGTAAGAATCCCCGAAACGGTGATTTCCTCGCCTCCGGGAGGGAGCTGCCCATCATCGTCAATGCCATTGCCATTGTCATCGCTGCTGCAGGAACCCATTAGGAGTGCTGAAAGGGCCAGTAGTGGAAAAATAAATTTTTTCATGGTTTTTTTGTTTTATTCGTTTAATGGTCAAAAGCTTTTTTACCTTTAATTCAACACTGCAAATAAAGAACCGACTTGTAAAAGCGATGTTAGCCGAGTATTAATTGTTTTTTGGCTTATTGTTAGCTGAAGGTTACGGTATTAAATGAACGTTAAGCATTTACGCCTTTATGGTATTATCTTTACATTTGGCCGTTGAACCGAGAAATTCCATCCCATGAAAACAAAGGACATTAAGATTTTACTTGTTGATGATGAGCCGGATATCCTGGAAATTGTGAGCTACAATCTTTCCGCGGAGGGCTATGAGGTCCATACCGCCAAAAATGGGGTGGAAGGGGTTGCCAAGGCGAAGAAAAAAAACCCGCACCTGATCATCATGGATGTAATGATGCCGGAGATGGATGGAATCGAGGCCGTGGAACAGATTCGGAACAGCCCGGGCCTGGAAGACACCATCATCACCTTTTTAACCGCACGTGGAGAGGATTATTCCCAGGTGGCGGGCTTTGATGCCGGGGCGGACGACTACATCACCAAACCCATAAAGCCCAAGGTCCTGGTCAGTAAGGTCAAGGCTCTGTTGAGGAGGATCAAGGAGAAGAAGGAGGTTGAGGATATTGTGAAGGTGGGCCAGATCGTGATCAATAGGGAAGAGTACAAGATCGTAAACGACGGAACGGAACTCGTGCTGCCCAGAAAGGAATTCGAGCTGTTGTCCTTGCTGACCTCCAAGCCCAACAAAGTGTTCAAGCGCGAGGTCATCCTGGACAAGGTCTGGGGAAATGAGGTGGTCGTCGGGGGGCGTACCATCGACGTGCACATCCGCAAACTTCGCGAGAAAATCGGGGACCACCACTTTAAAACCGTCAAGGGCGTAGGGTATAAGTTTGTGTTCTAATGGCCATCAAGCTCCGGAAATCATACAAGTTTGCCTATAGATCTTCCCTGCTGATCAGCCTGTGCGTTTCCGTATTGTTCATCCCCTATCTATGGTATAGGGACGCTGTGGACCTGTGGGCCGTTTTGCTGCTGCCCACCCTCTGTTTTATCCTGAGTTTTGCCATCATACAGATTCGGGTGGAGCGATTTATATATCGGCGTATAAAAAAGATATACGACGATGTTTCCCTTTTGGAGTCCACTTCCTTTTCCTCCAGGCCCGTGACCACGGACATGAAGACCCTTACCGAGGAGATCGGAAGGTTCGCCGAGGACAAGAAGATCGAAATCGACACCCTGAAGATCCGAGAGGAGTACCGCAAGGACTTTTTGGGCAATGTATCCCACGAGCTCAAGACCCCCCTCTTTACCGTTCAGGGCTATATCCTTACCCTTTTGGATGGGGCGATGAAGGACAAGAAGCTTCGCCAAAAATACCTGGAACGGGCAAGCAAGGGGGTGGACCGCCTGATCTATATCGTCAGGGACCTGGACCTGATCACCAAATTGGAGGTGGGGGACCTGAAGCTCAACCGGGAGGATTTTGACATTGTCGAACTCATAGGGACCACCTTTGACCTTCTGGAGATGAAGGCGGCCGAAAAACATATATCCCTGACCTTCGATATGGAGTACGGGCACCCCATCTTTGTGAACGCCGATCGGGAAAAGATCCAACAGGGAATCTCAAACCTTCTGGTCAACTCCATAAAATACGGTCATCCCAACGGGACCACCGAGGTCAGTGTGGAGAACCTGATCCGAAACAGGGTGATCGTCCGGGTGACCGACAATGGGGTGGGTATTCCCAAACAACATATCCCAAGGCTCTTCGAGCGTTTCTATAGGGTGGATCAGAGCGGCAGCCGGGCCGAGGGGGGTTCGGGCCTGGGCCTTGCCATAGTCAAGCATATCATAGAGGCCCATGGGGAAAAGATCTATGTGGAAAGCGAGGTGGATGTGGGATCCGAATTTTCCTTTACCCTGGAAAAGAGTTCAAAGAGTCCGGAATAGTCCATGATCCCCCCGAAATCGCCCAAACCTTTGAAGTCATCGATCCGTTTGAGTTGTCCCAACACAAAGTCCTCCTGTTTGCAATAGGGGACCAAGCCTTGTTTTTCCATGCGCTTGGCCAAATATTCCTGTTCGTACTGCCCGGGAGTGGGGATGAAAAAAGCCTTTTTTTCCAGTTTGGCCAGGTCCATCACCGTGGTATAGCCGGAGCGGCAGAGGATCTTGGCACTGCGGTTCAATTCCATTTGGAGTTCGCTTCCCGTCATGAAATTGTAGCGGGTGATGGTACCCTTGGGGATGGGGATTTCCTCTAGGGTCTGCTCCGCTTCGATCTTCCCGCCCACAAAGAGGACCTTCCCCTCAAAGCCCTGGAGTTCCCCGAGCAGCTTTTTTTCCAATAGGGTTCGTTGGGGTTCGGGTCCTGAGATCAGGACCATCAGCTCATGGGCGATGGGGAGTTCCATTTTCTCCAAGCGGCTCAAAGGGCCAATGTGGAGGATGTTCAATTTGGATTTTTTCAAATGTCCGAGTTTGCCGCTCAGGTTGAGCTTGCCGGCCAGGTCTGGGACCCAGCAGGCATCGAATTTTTTGATGATCTTCCGGTGGGCCTTGGAGCTCATCCAGGTGGTGCTTCCCGAAAGCACGTTCAATTGATGGGTGATGAAGACCGAAGGGACCTTTTTGGAATGCAGTCCCAGTCTGTTGTCGGAGATCACGCCCTGAATGCCGTGTTCACGGACCAAACGCTTCAACAGTTTTTTTTCCTTGGCCATGGCCCCGATAAGTTTGGGGGAATCCCAGAGCATCTAGATCTTGAAGTTCTTTCCCTTTTCGGCATAGCTGACCTTATAAGAGGGCAGTTCAAAGAAGGGCAAGGAAGGAAATTCCTTCCGCAGAAGGGCCAGGGCGACCCCGTCGGAGGCGATGAGGGGTTGGTGCCCCTGCTCCAAAAGGGCGCGAATGATGGGGATGCAGCGGGTGGCATGGCCCAGGCCCCAATTCAGGGGAGCGACCAAAATGCGTTTGGAGGCGGACATAGGCGCAAAGAAACAAAATGTGGAATGGCCTTGGATTTCCTTAGTTTTGTCAAATCATTAAATTATCGATCCATCCATACCGTGGGAAGCAAGAACAAACTCAAAAGATTCCGGGAGAACGAGACTTTTTCCAATGTGATCCAACCCAGCAGGGAAGAGGTGTTGCAGGGGTTCAAATACAAGGGCAACTGGGCCTCCCATTTCGGGAACGACCATCCCCTGGTCCTGGAACTGGGCTGTGGAAAGGGGGAGTACACTCTGGGGCTGGCCCGAAGGGAACCCGATAAAAATTATGTGGGGGTGGACATCAAAGGGGCCCGCTTTTGGAGGGGGGCCAAGACGGCCCTTGAGGATAAATTGCCCAATGTGGCCTTTCTGCGTTCCCAGATCGAGCTTGTGGACCTGCTCTTTGGGGAAGGGGAGGTGGACGAGATCTGGATCACCTTTCCCGATCCCCAGATCAAATACAGGCGGACCAAGCACCGATTGACCAATCCCGCTTTTTTGGAGCGTTACCGCAGGATCCTGAAGAAGGATGGGATTATCCATTTGAAGACGGACAGTGAATACCTGCACGGCTATACCCTGGGGCTTTTGCAGGGCCTGGGCCATAAGGTGCTGTATGCCAACCACGACGTCTATCGCAATACCGGAAGTCCCGCCGAAGTTTTGGAGCTGCGGACTTTCTATGAAAATCAGTATCTTGAAATCGGAAAACCCATCACCTATATTCAGTTCTGTTTTGGACCGACCGGCCTATGACCCACGTACTCACCCTTTTCTTTGCCACCTTTTCCGCGGCCTTTATGGCCACGGTTCCCCCGGGACTGCTCAATGTCAACGCAGCCAAGATTTCCGTGGAGAAGGGAAAGCTCAACGGGGTGGTCTTCAGCCTGGGGGTATCGACCATGGTCATGCTACAGGCCTATATTGCAGTCTATATTTCCAAATTTCTGTACAACAACCCCCAGGTCGTCGATCTGTTGCTCAAATTGGCCATAGCGGTCTTTGCCTTTTTTGCCATCTATTTTTTTATGGTGGCCAAAAGAAAGAAGGCAAAGCCCCATAAGGAGGTGAATTTGAGCAAGAAGAACAGCTTCCTCAAAGGCCTGCTCCTTGCTGCCCTGAACCTGCTCACCATCCCGTATTACAGTGGGTTGAACGCCATGTGGAACGAGGCGGGCTGGATCATGTTCGAGGCCCGGGACATCACCACTTTTGTGGTGGCGGCCGGGGCGGGGACCTTTTCCGTGCTTTACCTCTATACCTTCTATTTCCACAAAATGGAGACTGGGACCGGTAGGTTCTCCAAAAACTCCAATTACATCCTCAGTGTGCTGATGTTGCTCTTGTTGACCATCACCTTTATCCGTATCTTTTACAATTGAAATGGAGGACAAAAATTTCTTTGATAGGGTGTATGAGGTCGCCCGGGCAATTCCCTATGGCAGGGTGACTTCCTATGGGGCGATCGCCAAATATCTGGGGACCGCCCGTTCCGCCCGTATGGTCGGATGGGCCATGAACAATTCAAAGGCCCATGATGTTCCCGCCCATCGGGTGGTCAACCGTTCCGGGGTGTTGACCGGCAAACATCATTTTGACGGCAGTAATTTGATGCAACAATTGTTGGAAAACGAGGGCATTGTGGTCAAGGACAATCAAATTGTCGATTTTAAGAAGCATTTCTGGGACCCGTATGAATTGGGTTGATCAAAAACTGGGCGGGCACATTTCATCAAATTGGGTGTTTTGCCGGCAGGCTTTGGTGGGTGAGACCCCAATGTCCTCGCGGAAATCTTTGATTCTTAAGCCTGCATATAGTGTTTACTTGTACTTAAAATTCACAAAAACATATCAAAAATCATTGATATTCATGGAAAGTAATAAAAAAGTATAATGCTTTTATGACGTATATGTGAATCGTATTGTAGTATATTATTAAATATCAGATAAATAACTTCCAATTATTGACTTTCAAAATTAATTTATAACTTTTTATTGTAATTGAAATTCATGAAAATAGGTTAAAAATCATTGATATTCATGGAAATTCATTGATTTTCATGGTACATTTGCGTTAGAAAGTCACAATCAATTGTCATGAATCCTTTTTTTTTAAGTAAAGTGAGTATTTTTCATGAGCGGACTCTGCCAGAGGCCGGCTTCCCCATAGGTTATGCGCTATTGTTGGATGCCGTTGAAGGTCAATCAGGAACTAAAGTCCCTTTACCCGATATATTGGCCATTTGTACAGAAAAACACCAAAAGTACGATACAGATCAATGGAAGGTGTTTACGATTAGACATAGGCCCAAAGATGACCTGGCAAGCCACTTGATCTTTGCCTTGAAATATGAAGCATTGGATTTATACATCCTAAAAGTGTTTTTTGGGCTGTTGGGGAAGGATGTTGTTCTGAAGATGTTGAAGGATGAACCGACCGGGCAATACGCCCGAAGGGCTTGGTTTTTATATGAATGGTTGATGGGAGAGAAGCTCGATGTTCCGGATCTGGGAAAGGGCTCCTATGTGGATGTCGTGGACACCTCCATCCAATATGCGGTTCCACCGATCAATTCACCTCGGCACCGGGTAAGGAATAACCTTCCCGGAACTCCTGAGTACTGTCCGTTGATCCGAAGAACGGAAAGGCTGGAGAATTATATTCAAGAAAATCTATCCCAAACCATCGAGATCGGTCTCAAGAACAGAGACAAGGATTTGATACGAAGAATGGCAGCATTTTTATTGCTCAAGGACTCTAAGGCTTCCTTTGCAATTGAAGGCGAACACCCGCCATATGTCCGTGCCAGGAATTGGGGAAAAGCCATTGGACAAGCAGGAAGAATCCAGCTGACCCTTAAAGAATTGGAACGACTGCAGGACATTGTGATGGGAAACAAAAAGCTCAAACAAATGGGTCTACGCTCGGGGGAAGGTTTTATTGGGGTACATGACAGGGAGTCCTTTGTACCCATACCCGATCATATTTCTGCCAAGTCCAATGATCTTGTTTCCTTGATGAGGGGTTTGTTGGAAACCAATTCCATTTTACAAGAGGCTCGTTATGATTCGGTATTGATCGCAACGACCATTGCATTTGGGTTTGTGTTCATCCATCCATTTTATGATGGAAATGGAAGGATTCACCGGTATATCATACATCACATTTTAGCTCGGACCGGGTATGGTAAAAGAGGTATGATTTTTCCGGTATCCTCAGCAATTTTAAACCGGATTGATGAATATCAGGAAGTATTGGAACATTTTTCATCGCCACGAGTGGAACTGATCCAATGGAGGGAATCGGACGATCACAATGTCGAAATCATCAATGCGACCGATATGCTGTATAGATATTTCGATCTTACCAAACAAGCAGAGTTTTTATTTGAATGTGTGGCCGAGACCATTGAAAGGACCATACCTGCCGAATTGGATTATTTGGAAAAATATGATCGGATGTTCCAATTCATCAATAATTCGTTTGCCTTGACCGATACCAGAGTGGATCTGTTAATAAAGTTTCTCCATCAAAATGAAGGGAAGCTGTCAAATAAAAAGAGAACCAAAAATTTTGATGAATTGACTGACGAAGAAATATCAAGGGTTGAACACACATTTCAAGATATTTTTATTGATGAATAATTTCCTTTGAAATACAAGTTTTTGAATGGGAGGGCATGCCCACTGTAGTTAATTTGGTCATTTCCCGATTTAAATTATTTGCAAGGGCTTCGAAGAAAGCACCTCCGTCGATTCCCCTATGAATTAAAAACCGGGCGGGTGCATTTCATCAAATTGGGTCCTGTCCTGAAACGCTTTCGCCAAGAGCAGGATACTGGCCTCGTCGTAAAGGTTGCCCACCAGGGTCATGCTGGTGGGATGCCTTTTTTTGTCCAATCCCGTGGGAACGGCAATGGCCGGATGGCCGGTGAGGTTGGTGGCAAAGAGTTGGTCGTTGCCAAAGGTGGGGGAGATCAGCACATCGAAGTCCCGTAGAAGATGGTGCATTTTTTCAATGAGCACTTGCCGTTGCCGGTTGGCCTGAAGGTATTCCACTGCAGGTATGAATCGGCTTTGTCGCAGGGAATTGGCCCTGGACCTTCGATCTTGTTCGACCATGAGATCCACCCTTCCCGAACGCACCAGCTCATCGAAGAAGGCCCCGGCCTCGGCCCTGAGGATGATGTCAAGGCCATCGTAGGGAATGTCCTTGGGAAGTTCCACGGCGATGGGGTCCACACCCACTGCCTTTAGGGCTTTCAGGGCCTTTCTCAGGTTCTCCCCTGCGTCGGTGGTATCCCGTTCAATATCCTTTTTCAGGTAGGCCACCCTGAGGTCGGATGGTTTACGGTTCCCATCCATTCCAAAGGGGAGGTCCACCGTACTGAGGTCTTCGGGGTCGTGGCCCTGTATGGTTTCAAATACAATGGCGCAATCCTCTGCGTTGCGTCCCATGGGTCCGAGTTTGTCCATGGACCAACTCAGGGACATCACCCCATGGCGGCTTACCCGTCCGTAGGTCGGCCTCAGGCCAGTGACCCCATTTCTGTTGCTGGGGGACACAATGGAACCATAGGTTTCGGTGCCCAGGGCAAAGGGAATCAGTCCAGCGGCTACGGCGGAACCCGATCCTGCGGAGGAACCACTGGCCCCTTGGCCGGTGTCCCAGGGGTTTTTGGTCCTGCCCCCAAACCACACATCCCCCCGTGCCAGGGATCCGGATACCAGTTTTGCCACCAGGATGGCCCCGGCCTCTTCCAGTTTTTTGATCACGGTGGCCGTTTCATCAAATTGCTGCTCCCTATAGGGTACTGCACCCCAGGTGGTGGGATGTCCTGCCACGGAGATCAGGTCCTTGGCCCCGTAGGGAATACCGTGCAAGATACCCCGGTACTGTCCATTCTTGATTTCCAGGTCCGCCCGTTGGGCCTGGGCCAGGGCCAGGGAATCCATAAGGGTAATGGTGCACTGGAGCAGGGGTTGGTATTTTTTGAGACGGTCCAGAAAAAATTGGGTCAGTTCAGTGGCACTGATTTTTTGATGTTTGATCAAGGAGGCCAATTGGGGGATGGTATAGAAGGCCAACAATTCATGGGGTCGGGGCAGCTTCACATGTTGGGGAATATCCCAGCCTTGGGGTTGGAGCTGCTCCGGCATAATGAATCCATGGGGCCTGGGGTCGAAGCGCACGGCAGGGAACAGGTCGTTCCCCATGGGGTATTTCCTGACGGAATCATATCCATCCCGGTTTCTCTTGAGGTAGGGATAGAGGGTATCCATGCCCATTTTTGACATTTCGATGCCTATGAGCCTTTG